>JAFGXB010000218.1 GCA_016936875.1 Burkholderiaceae bacterium
GCGCCCCCCAACGCCACGCGCCGCCGGTTGAGCCTTGCGCTCAGTCTGGCCGCGGGCGGGCCGCTCTGGCTTGGCGGCCTGACGGCGCAGGCCGCAGCCCTGCCGCCGCTGCCACGTTACACCCAGCCGGTCGAGGCCAACTCGCCGCTGGTCGGGCGCATCGTGCAGGCAGGGCAGCAGCTCATCGCGCCGCAGCAACTGGTGCAGGATTGCGCGCAGGCGGCGCTGTGCATGCTGGGCGAACAGCACGACCACCCCGATCATCACGCGGTGCAGGCCTGGATCATCCAGGCACTGGCGCAACGCGGCCAGCTTGCCGCGCTGGCGCTGGAAATGGCCGACGCAGGCGTGCGATTCGACGGCCCGCGCGATGCGCCGCAAACCGCCGTGCGCGCCCGCCTGCGCTGGAACGACGCCGGCTGGCCCTGGGCGCTCTACGCTGGGCCGGTGATGGCCGCAGTGCGCGCTGGCGTGCCCGTGGTGGGCGTCAATCTGCCGCAAGCCGCCATGCGCCCGGCCATGCAACAAACGCATTGGGACAGCAGCGTTCCGCCAGAAATTCGCCAGCGCATTCTTGACGACGTGGCCGAGAGCCACTGCGGCCTGCTGCCTGCCGCACAGCTTCCCGCGATGGCACGCATCCAGTTCGCCCGCGACGACAGCATGGCCGCGCACAGTCTGGCGCTCACCCGGCCCGGCAAGACCGTCGTGCTGCTCACCGGCGCCTTTCACGCCAATCGCACCCTGGGCATCGCCCTGCATCTGGCCGCGCACGCGGCGCAAACCCCACCCGGCGTGCAGCGCCCGGCCAGGGTGTTCAGCCTGCTGCTGCAAGGCCTTGCACCTGACACCGAGAGCGCCTTGCCCGTGGGGTATGACGCGGTGTGGTTCACCCCGGGCACACCGCCGGTCGATCACTGCGCCGAACTGCGCCAGATGATGAAAGGCCAAGCAACGCCATGACTACCGCCGCGTGTTTCCCACCTGGAGATCCGGCCTCGCGTGTTTCACATCAGCAAGCGCTTGCGCAGGCGGTAGAGATCATCCCCGACGGGCACGGCGGCCAGTAGCAGCAAAATGGCCGCCAGTGGCAGAGTGGTCATATAACCGAAGTGCGCGAAGCTCAGCGCTCCCATCACGCCACCGCCGAAAAACAGCAGCAGCAGACCGGTCAACAGGGCGAGGTGGCCCAGGTCGGCATGCACCGGCCGCAATTGCGGGCCGCTGTCCCGGTTCCAGTACACCAGCCGCCCGAGTTCGATGCCGATATCGGTGACGATGCCCGTCACATGCGTGGTACGGATGATCGTGTGCGACACCTTGGTGATCATGGCGTTCTGCAGCCCCATCATGAAACACAGCAGCGACACCGTGGCCGGAATGAACAGCCAGTCCAGCAACGACAGCCCCGCCCCCATCAGGCCGAACAACAGCATCACCCCAGCCTCAAGCACCAACGGCAGCGCATACTCGCTGTGCAGGTGCTGGCGACGCCCCCAGTTGATCAACAGCGTGGACACCATGGCACCGACGACGAAACTCACCACCGCCCCCAGTCCGGCCGCAACCAGCGGCCAGTTGAACACGGCCATGTGATCGGCCATTTCCGAGACGATGCCCGTCATGTGCGAGGTGTACTGATGCACGGCGACATAGCCGCCGGCATTGGCCGCCCCCGCCACTGCGGCCAGCACCAGACCGAGAACGCGGTCTGCCCAGGGCGTGCGCCGCCGCCCGGTCAATCGACGCAGAGTTTGCACAGGCATGATTGAAAACGGGCCGCATGGCGCAGCCCGTCCCACAAGTCGCACCGACAATACGGTGATGGATTTCCTCATTTTGCTCCTTGGCGGCGCCGTGCTCGGCTTCGCCGGCGTCTTTGTGCGCCTGGCCGATACCACGGCCAACCTCGGTCCGTTTGCCAGCGCCTTCTGGCGCATGGCCGTAGCAACCCCGTTCCTGCTGGCGTGGGCCGCCGTGGCGTGGGCGCGTCAACCGCCAGCACAGCCGCTGCCGCCCACTGCGGCGCCCACGCCGCAATGGTTCAGTCGGCGGGCCACCCCGCCCGCCCTGCTGGCGCACTGGCCGACCTGGGGGCTGGCCCTCTTTGCCGCGGCCATGTTCGCGCTCGATCTGGTGTTCTTCCACCTCGCCGTGACCTGGACCGCCGTGGGCAACGCCACGCTGGAATCGAACTTCGCCCCAGTGCTCATCACCCTGGCGTTCTGGGTCATCACCCGCAACGCGCCGCGCCCGGTGTTCCTCGCCGGGCTGGCCGCGGCTTTAGGCGGTGCGGCGCTGATGATCGGCCCGAACTTCGGCAACAGCCGCGCCCTGCTGGGTGATGCCAGCGGACTGGTGTCCGCCGTGTTCTACGCCGCGTATCAGGTGGGCATTCAGCAGGCGCGGCAGCGGCTGTCCACCGCGCCACTCATGGCCGTGGTCACCCTGCTCGCCGCCGTGGTGCTGTGGCCTTTCGCCCTCGCCGAGGGGCGGCTGTGGCCCAGCGCGGCCATCGGCTGGGTGTGGGTGCTGGGACTGGCGCTGCTGGTGCAGATCGGCGGCCAGGTGGTCATCGCCTACGCGGTGCGGCGGCTCAACCCGGCGCTCTCGTCCGTGGGGCTGCTGGTGCAGCCAGCCATGGCCGTGGTGTATGCGTGGATACTGCTCGGCGAGGCGCTCACCGCCCCGCAACTGCTCGGCGCGGGCCTGGTGCTGGCAGGCATCTATCTGGCGCGCAAGGGGATGTAATGACAGCGAAATGAACCGGCTGTCACAGCAGTTCCTTGGTCTGCTTGGGAAATTTTTTGACCAGCCACTCCAATGCGCTCAACTGATCTTTGGAAGTCGCCCGCCGGATTTGCGTCATGAGCTTGAGCAAATCGGGCCGGGTCAGCGTGAGGTTGCTGGCACCTTCATTACACACTGAACAAATCGCGCGGAGATTGGCGGCGTCGTCGGTTCCGCCTTGGCTCTTGTCGATGATGTGTCCGATATGCAAGCGGGTCTTGCGCGTCGGATCATAGGGATGCGGTTCGCCCGCAACTGCGCCGCACATCTGGCAAGTAAAACCATTTCGGTCGAGAACGAAGGCGCGTGTTTCCTTGGAAATGCTGCGCTCGAACGCCGGAGCCGGCTTCGCTGTTTCCAGCAGATATTGCCCCGGCTTGAGATCGCTGCGGTCGTTGTGTGTGAGGATGAGGTAACCCTCCTCGGTGCGGAGTTCTCGCACGCGCCGTGCCCATTCGGAGATGCCGCCGGCGACTTCGCGCAGTTCGGCTGCATGCATGACCCGATTCAGGTTTGATAAAAAATGCGCCCTGAGTTTGGCGCGGGCCCCTCTGTTTTGAGTCTTGGTCGTCATCTCACGCCCGCCTGAGTCGGCGTCTGCTCGCAGCAAGAATGGCTTTTCGGATTTGCGAACCGACTGCAGCCGCGACGGGTGGAGGAAACGCATTGCCGATCTGACGGTAAGCCGCTGTTTTCTTGCCGCTGAATTGCCAGTCGTCTGGAAAGCCCTGGATACGCGCCGTCATGCGGACGGTCAACCGCGGCATGCCGACGAAGTCGGTTGCGGGGGCGGCATCAGCAAGTCCTTTGCCATCGACGCCCAGGCTGGCCCACGCCCGCTTGGCACGCGTTGGCCCCAGATCGGGTCCGCCATGTTTTTTACTGCCGCCCACCAAGGTCGGCGCAATATCGCACGCCCGCTCGCGCCAGGACTTGGCGCCCTTCCAGGCGTTTTCTGCCATGAGATCGTGGAGCAATTCTCCGACCGACATGGGGCTGTGAACATGCGGTTCAGGCCACGCAAAATCTTCCGCCAAATCGTTGCGCAGCGCGACGAACACCACCCGCGGGCGCAACTGTGAAACGCCATACTCGCTCGCATTGAGCAAACGCCACTGCGCCGCATAACCAAGCTTCTTGAGATCAAGAATGATTTTGGCGCGGTAATCGTCAAACACCGAATCGAGGAGTCCACGCACGTTCTCCAGCATGACCGCCTTGGGCCGCGATTCATCGACCAGACGGATAGCTTCTGGAAACAGATCGCGCTCGTCCTGTTCCCCCAATTGCTTGCCCGCCTTCGAGAACGGCGGGCAAGGCACACCGCCGGCCAACAGATCAATGCCAAATAGGTCGAGCGCGGAAAAATCTCTCAAATCTCCTTCAACCACCCGCCAGTGCGGGCGATTGATCCGCAAGGTCTGACAGGCCGGCGCTTCAATTTCCACCAGCGACACATGTTCAAACCCTGCAGTCTCCAGCCCGAGCGCCTGCCCGCCGGCGCCTGCACAGATTTCTACGGAAGTCAGCATGTCATTCGCCCCAGAATTGCTGTGCATATTACCAGTTGATCTCTGCTGCGCCGCCTTCGCCCGATGCTCAACGGTGGCGCAGAGGCTGCGGCGGGGCGATGGTGCCGTCGCTTGGGAGCAGGTCGGAGCCGAGCACTTTGCGTGCGTCGAACACGAAACAGCCGCCCTGATAGTGGGCGCCTCCGACCTGCTCGAAGTATTTGAGGATGCCGCCTTCGAGTTGATAGACCCGTTCGATGCCGCAGTCCCGCATCAGCAGCGCGGCTTTTTCGCAGCGGATGCCGCCGGTGCAGAACGTCACCACAGTGCGCCCGGCGAAGTCGGCGGCGTGGCGCTCCACGGCGGGGGCGAAGTCGCTGAATTTGCCGATGCGAAAGTCCACGCAGTCGGCAAAGCTGCCGAGATCGCGCTCGAAGGCGTTGCGGGTGTCGAGCAGCACCACGGGGCGGCCGTCGTCGTCGCAGCCGGAGTCAAGCCAGGCCTTGAGCCGCTCGGGCGTGACCGCCGGGGCGCGGGCGGCCTCGGGGCGGATTTGCGGACGGTGCAGGGTGATGATCTCGCGCTTGATCTTGACCTTCATGCGCTTGAACGGTTGCGTCTCCGAGAGCGACTCTTTCGGGCACAGATCGGCCAGCCGGACGTCGGCGCGCAGTGTGGTCATTACCGCGTCGATCGCCTGGCGCGGGCCGGCAAGAAACAGGTTGATGCCCTCGGGCGCGAGCAGGATGGTGCCTTTGAGTTGCAGCGCCTCGCATTGCGCCGCCAGCCGCACCTGCCAGCCGGGCAGATCGTCGAGGCTGACAAATTTGTAGCAGGAGATGTTGACCACGGCGTGCGCGGAGGGGGGTGTCAGTGTTGTCATAGCGCCCGAATTATCCGGCCCGCCCAGGGCTATGCCATCATGCTGCCTGCGCAATGCTCACCACCATGTCCGACACGTCCCGTCCCAATCAGTTCGTCCTGCTCGGCCAGCGCCGATTCGCCCCCTTTTTCTGGACGCAGTTTGGCGGCGCGGGCAACGACAACCTGTTCAAGTTCGCCTTCACGGTCATGGTGGCTTACCGCGCAGAAGCCGCGACGGCGCTATCCACCGGGCTGATGGTCAACCTGATCGCGGCGCTCTACATCCTGCCCTTTGTGCTGTTCTCGGCCACCAGCGGGCAGTTGGCCGACAAGTACGACAAGGCGGTGCTGATGCGCCGTGTAAAGACCCTGGAGATCGCCATCATGCTGCTGGCGCTGTGGGGCTTTGTCGCCGCCAATGTGCCGGCATTGCTGGCCTGCGCGTTTGGCATGGGGCTGCATTCCACCCTGTTTGGCCCGGCCAAATATGCCTATCTGCCGCAGCATCTCAATTCCGCCGAACTCACCGGCGGCAACGGCATGACCGAGATGGGCACCTTCGTCGCCATTTTGCTGGGCAATCTGGCCGGGGGCTTGCTGATGACGTTCGAGCGCGGCCCGCTGCTGGCCGGGCTGTCCTGCGTGGCCGTCGCCTTGCTGGGCTGGACGGCGGCGCGCTTCATTCCGCGCACCGCGCCGGTGGACCCGCAACTGCGCATCAACTGGAATCCGTTCACCGAAACCGTGCGCAACATCCGCCTCGCCGCGGCCGACCGCACGGTGCTGCAGGCGCTGCTCGCCATTTCGTGGATGTGGTTTTACGGCGTGGCCTTTCTCACCCAGTTTCCGGTGTTCGCCAAAGACGTGCTCGGCGGCAACGAAGCCGTGGCCTCGCTGCTGCTGGCGGTGTTTTCCATCGGCATCGCGCTGGGCTCGGTGGCGTGCGAGTGGCTGGCGCGCGGTCGGGTGGAGATCGGGCTGGTGCCGCTGGGCGCCATCGGCATGA
>JAFGXB010000219.1 GCA_016936875.1 Burkholderiaceae bacterium
CAGCAGATTGAGCACGGCGGGGTGCAGCGGGTCGTAGAGGTTGGACACGCTTTCATCCGCCCGGTCGATGGCCAGGGTGTATTGCACCAGGTCATTGGTGCCGACCGATAAAAAATCGAAATGCCGCAGAAACAGCGGCAGTGCCAGCGCGGCGCCGGGCACTTCGATCATGGCGCCGACTTGGACCGGGCCGAAGGCCACGTTGGCCGCGGTCAGTTCGGCGCGGGCCTTGTCGAGTTCGGCAAAGGTCTGGCGGATTTCACTGGCGTGCGCCACCATGGGAATGAGCACTTTGAGCGGCCCGAGCGCGGCGGCGCGCAGCAGGGCGCGGAGCTGGATGCGGAACATCGCCGGATCGGACAGGCTGTAGCGGATGGCGCGCAGCCCCAGCGCGGGGTTGAGGTGGGTGAATTCGCCATCGCGGTAGTCTTCAACGTCGAGCGGCTTGTCCGAGCCGATGTCGATGGTGCGGATGGTGACGGGCTTGCCCTGCATGGCCTGCAGCACGCGGCAGTAGGCGGTGTATTGCTCTTGCTCTCCGGGAAGATCGGTGCCGCGGTTCATGAACAGGAATTCGGTGCGGAACAGCCCCACGCCCGAGGCCCCGGCCTCCAGTGCGGGCGCACAATCTTCAGGCTGCTCGATGTTGGCCAGCAGTTCCACCGGCTCGGCGTTGAGGGTGCGCGCGGGGGTGAATTTCAGGCGCTTGAGCCGTTCACGCGCGAGCTGTGATTCCTGCTGGCGCAGGCGGTAGTCTTCAAGGATGACGGGAGACGGATCGACGATGAGCAGGCCGCTGTCGCCGTCGATGATGACCAGATCGTCCTGACGGATCAGTCCGCCAGCCGAGCGCGCGCCCACCACGGCGGGAATGTCCAGGCTGCGGGCGACGATGGCGGTGTGCGAGGTCTTGCCGCCCACATCGGTGACAAAGCCCTTGAACACGCCGGTCTTGAACTGCAGCATGTCGGCCGGGGCGATGTCGTGGGCGATGAGCACCAGATCGCCATCGCCGCTGGCCGAGCGCGCCAGACCGGCGCTGCCGCGCAGCGCGCGCAGCACGCGCTCGACGACCTGCTCCACGTCGGCAATGCGTTCGCGCAGATATTCGTCGTCCATCTCGTCGAAAGTGCGCGAAATTGCGTCGAGCTGCGCGGTGAGCGCCCACTCGGCGTTGTAGCGGCGCTGGCGGATCCAGGTGATGGTGTCCAGCGCCATCTGCCGGTCATCGAGCAGCAGTTTGTGCACGTCGATGAAGGCGGCCATTTCGGCCGGGGCGTCGGGCGGCAGATCGGCCTTGAGGGTGTCGAGTTCGGCACGCACGGTGCGGCGCGCGGCGCGCAGGCGCTCGATTTCCGCCTCTTCCGTGCCGGGATCGACGAAGTAGTGCGCCACGTCCAGCCGGGCCGAGGCGAGGATGACGGCACGCCCGATGGCCATGCCGCGAGAAACCGGAATACCGAACAGTTGAAGAGCCATGCCGCGATGGTAACGGGGGGCCGTGCAAAACAGTCATGGAAACACAGCGCCGAGCAACACCATGCAGGGCGGCAGGGTTATGCGCGGCGCCCTATGCTGCGCTTCGACCTGTGCGCCGCAGAGCGTGCGGTCTTCCCCCTGTTCCACGTTCTTTTCGTTTGGAGTCCACCATGCACAAAATCGCACTTGCAATGGCCCTTCTGGGCTTTGCCGCAGCCCCGGCCTTTGCCTCCACCATGCACCACGAGATCAAGGTTGAACTCGCGGCGCAGAACAACTCCGGTGAAACCGGCTATGCCCTGATCAAACCGATGGGCAAGGGCATTGAAGTCATCGTCCATGTCAAGGGCGGCCCCAAGGGCGTGGCCCAGCCGGATCACATCCACCCTGGCACCTGCGACAACCTCAACCCGGTTCCCAAATACCCGCTGGAAAACGTGGTGGACGGCAAGTCGGTCACCAAGCTGCCTGGCGTGAGCATGGACGATCTGTTCAAGGAGCCCATGGCCATCAATGTGCATGAAAGCGCACAGGATCTGAAGAAGTACGTGGCCTGCGGCGACATCAAGAAATAAGTCGGACCTGCATCGCGCGACCGCATCACGCTACCATTTGTGCCAACTTGGGGCGCCGCAAAGGCGCCCCGTTTTCATTGGAGATGCGCTGCGTGATCACTCTTGTTGATGTCGATTTGTCCCGTCCCGATCATGGCCATGCGGTGATGGAACTGATTTCCCGCTACGCCCAAGACCCAATGGGCGGCGGAGAAGACCTTGCGCCCGAGGTCAAGGCAGTGCTGGTGCAGCGCCTGCGCGAGCGGCCCGACTATTTCGGCGTCCTCGCCATGGACGGCACTACCCCGGCCGCGCTGATCAACTGCTTCGAAGGGTTTTCCACCTTCATGGCCAAGCCGCTGATGAATGTGCACGACGTGTACGTGGCGCCGACCTGGCGCGGCCAGGGCCTGTCGCACCGCATGTTGCAGCGGGTGGAAGACGTGGCGCGCGCGCGCGGCTGCGGCAAGCTCACGCTGGAAGTGCTCGACGGCAACGCTGCGGCCATCGCCAGTTATCGCCGCTTCGGCTTTGCGACCTACGCGCTGGACCCGGCGCATGGTCGGGCGCAGTTCTGGCAGAAGAAGCTGCTGTAGCCGCTTCCGCAGCCCCTTTCAGGCCCCGGCCAGCGCGGCCTGGCCGCGGGTTCGCAGGCCATGCCAGACCAGCACGGCGGCGGCGAGGGCGAACCCGGCTTCATCCGTCATCGGCAGCGCGGTGATCAGCAGCGCCGCAGCGGCAAACCCCAGCAGACGCTCCATCATGGTCATCTTGGCGCGCAGATAGCCCACCGCCACGGCACCCCAGAGCAAGATGGCAACAATGGCCTTGGCGGTGACGTAGGCCACGCCGAGCCAGGTCCAGTTGCCTTGCAGCATGAGTTGCGGGTCATACACCGCCATATACGGTACGACAAAGCCGGCCAGCGCGATTTGCGTGGCCTTGAAGCCGATGCGCATCGGCGAGGCCTTGGCGATGGAGGCCGCGGCAAACGCTGCCAGCGCCACGGGCGGTGTGAGATCGGCCATGATGCCGAAATAGAACACGAACATGTGGCTGACAATGAGCGGCACGCCCAGCTTGAGCAGGGCGGGCGCGGCGATCGAGCTGGTGATGATGTAGTTCGGGATGGTGGGAATGCCCATGCCCAGCACCAGGCAAACCAGCATGGTGAGCAGCAGTGACAGCAGCAGGCTGTGCGCGCCAATGTCCACAATGAACCCGGCGAAACTGGTGGCCGCACCTGTGAGCGTGAGCACACCGACGATGACGCCGACGATGGCGCAGGCGATGCCGACCGGCAGCGCCTGGCGTGCGCCGTCAATCA
>JAFGXB010000220.1 GCA_016936875.1 Burkholderiaceae bacterium
GCGTAGCGTGCGGCCTGGCTGGCGGCAAAATCGCGTTGCGCCTGCGCCTGCTGCCATTGCGACTGCGCGCCGCGCAGGGCCGCATCCAGCGCGCTTTGGCGCTGGCCCAGATCCACCGGATCCATCTCGCCCAGCACCTGCCCGGCCTTCACCGTGTCGCCCACATGCACATCGAGCCGCAGCACACGGCCGGCGACCGTGGGGCCGATACTGTAGGTGTAGCGCGCCTGCACTGTGCCAATGCCGAACAGCGCCGGACTGATTGCGCGGTTCTCCACCGAGGACACAGTGACCGGAATCGCCGCCAGCGGCCCGGTGCGCAGCGCCACATACGCCAGCAGCAGGATCAGCGGCACCAGCACCGCAAGCAACAGCAGGGTGCGGCGATTGATGGTGGAAAAACTCATGATGAACTCCCGATGCAGCGCAGGTACAGGGCAAACACGCCCGGTGCCAATGTGCGAATGTGTTTGGGTTTGCCCGAGAGCAGGGTCTGCATGACCAGGCCCTGGATGGTGCCGATGAACAAGGTGGCGGCGGCCTCGGCGTCGATGTCTCGGTGCAGTTCGCCACGCTGTTGGCCTGTGGCGATGAGCTGGCGCAAGCGCTTGCCGTAAGCCGCCAGCAGGCTGCGCGCAGCGCGTTTTGCCGCAGTATCTTCGGCGCGCTGCAACTCGCCAAACAACATGCGCGGCACGCCAGGGTGTTCGGCAACGAAAGCCGTGTGTGTGAGGAACACCGCTTCCAGTGCGTCGAGCGTCTGGGTGTGCGCGGCGATGGCGGCGTCCACACGCGCCATCAGCCGCGCGGCCACCCAATCCATCACCGCTTCCCAGATGGCGTCCTTGCTGGGAAAGTGGCGGAACAAGGCGCCTTGCGTCAGCCCCATGTGCTGGGCAATGGCGCTGGTGGTGATGTCGCCCGGATTGCGTTCGGCCGCCAGCGCAATCACGGCTTCTACCGTGACCTCGCGGCGGACGTCGGCGGGCAGATGTGGGGGATGGACGTCCATTGGCATCTCAAAAAGTAAGTAAGCAAATACTAACTAGTGTCCCAGAAAAATACATCAGGGTTTTCCGCCCTGATGTGCCGAGATTGATTTGTTCGTCGAGCATCCCATTCAGAACACAGTGTTCGACGTGGCGCAGTTGCAGTTCAAACCGCGCCGGTTTCGCGCGGGCTGTTGACAATGGCGTCGAACTCCGCCTGGCTGATGTATTGCGGCGTATAGGTCGCGCCCTGTTTGGTCAGTTGCGAAATGAACGCGCGCAAGTGATTGCGTGAGCCCTTCATCAACGCGTTGAACACCAGGGCGATATCGGCGTTGTCGGTCGCAGCGATGCGCAACTGCAAATCTTGAATATCGAGGTCTTCGATGATTGCCCCCACAGTGAGCGCGGCGACCAGTGAAGTCTGCCCTTGGGACATCAGTGTGTTGAACATCTGTTGCAGTGCCGGGTCGGCGAACACGCCGGTTGCCGAATTCGCGGCAGGGTCTGGCAGGTTGTAGCGCGTGAGCAGCAGGGCGACGGCGTCCATATGCTGTTGTTCGCTGGCGGCGATGTTGTTGAACACCTTCTGCCCCCACTGGGCATAGAGCAGTTGGTACACGTCGCGCGCGAGTTTTTCTTCTTCGCGCATGAACACCAGCGCCGCGGCCTCGGCCGTGGAAAGTTCTGTGGCTGGAATGGTGTCGAGTTGCGTGCTGAGTGCGGCGGTGGCTGTGGCGGAAGCTGCGTCGCTGCTCGCGGGTGCTGCTGCGACGGCGGTATCACCACCGCCGCAGCCACCCAGAGTCAACATCGCAGCGCCGAGGGCGGAGCCCAAAAAAAGTCGGCGTTGCATGGTCTGGTTGTCCTCGAAGTTAGTTTGTGACGGCAGCAGGCGCAGTGGGGCTCAATGCCGGGTCCTGGATGCGCTGCTGGTCGCGCTGTTGCAGCTTCTGGCCTTGCGCGGTTCCTTGCGCTGTTCCGCTGTTCTGGTTCATGTTGCGGTGCTGGTACTGGTGTTGCTGCATCTGGCCAGTTCCCGCGCCGGCTGCGGCTCCGCCGCCCATGCCACCCATACCGCCGCCCATACCACCACCACCCATGCCTGCGGCGAAGACGGAGCCTGCGGCGCTCATGGCCACGGCAGCTGCGAGAAGACGAAGTGAAGTGCGTTGTTTCATGATGAACTCCTTGAGGTTGAAAAACGTGAATCAGCGTCGACCACGGCCACTGCCTTGTCCGCCCGCCTGGGCGCCCGTTCCCGCGCCGCCGCCTGCCGCCGCGCCCGCCGCAGCGGGTCTTGCGGGCGAGCCAACGGACAGCCCGGCGGCGGCTGCCGCGCGTTCCATGCGGCGCTCGTACCCCGTGCCGAACGGAGAGTCTTGCGCGCCGTTGTCTGACAGCCCCTGCAGACCTGCCATCTGGCCCGTGGGAACGCCGGGCAACGACTTGCTGGCCTGCGCGGCTACGCTCGATTCGGCTTGGCGTGCCTGATCGGCGGCCACCTGGCGTGAAGACTCGAACAGCGCGCCCGCTCCCAATCGCGGCTGCTGTGCATACGCCAGCCCCGCACCTGAAAGACTCAGGCCCAGGCTTGCATGCATGGCAACGCGGATGAGAAGGGCGGGGCGGGAGAACATGGCGAGACGGACAAGGCAGTGGTCGTGGTCGATGCCGTCATGTTTGTCTGCGCAGGTTTCTCGCGGATGTCGCGCAGGCACGGCACGGTTGCGCCGGGTGACTCTGTGTTTCAGCACATTTCTCAGCGCCCGCAGCGCGAGCAGACCGGCCTAGACTTCAGGGCATGAATACGCCCCCTCAAAATGCGCGCATCCTGGTGGTTGATGACGACCCGGAATTGCGTGTCATGCTGCGCGATTACCTCACGGGAAACGGCTATACGGTCGATCTGGCCGCACACGGGGACGCCATGCGTGAAAGCCTGGTCCAAGCCATGCCGCAGGCCGTCATCCTTGACCTCATGTTGCCCGGGGATGACGGGTTGACGCTGGCGCGGGAGTTGCGACGCAGCAGCGATGTGCCCATTCTCATGTTGTCGGCACGCGGCGAAGAGATCGACCGCGTGATTGGTCTGGAAGTCGGGGCCGACGACTATCTGCCCAAACCCTTCAGCCCGCGCGAACTGCTGGCCCGTCTGCGCGCATTGCTGCGGCGGGCGCAGGTCGGCGCTCAAGGGGATGGCGGGCCGCACCATGTGTCCTTGGCTCCGGTGGGTGGCGGGCCGGGTGCTGAGTCGGCCAGGGGCGTGACACGGTTCGGCCCCTTCTTTCTCGATACAGCGGCCTTTCGCCTTTTGCGCGACGGTCAGGATGTGGGGCTGAGTGTGGCCGAATTCACGCTGCTGCAAGCCATGGCCACGCGCCCCAACCGGGTGCTCAGCCGCGATCAGCTGATCGACTGGCTCAAGGGCTATGAGCGCGACGCCTTTGACCGCAGCATCGACGTGCGCGTCACCCGGCTGCGCCGCAAGATCGAGGCGGACCCCGCGCACCCCGCCTACATCCGCACCATACGGGGCCAGGGCTATCTGTTCAACCCGGCGGGTGCCGGCAACTGAGAGGGTGTGAACGACTCCGTCATGTCCACGCATCGCGCCCAAACGGTGCGACTCGGCCTTGCAAATGCGCGCCGCGCCGCTGGGCACGGCTGTGCTTTGCGCCTGGATTGGCGCCGTTTGGACGCGCCGCTCGACCACGCCGGATGCGTTCATACTTTCTGCGCTGTTTCCTCTGAGCGCCCCCAGGGTCGGCTCGCCGACCCGCCCCCCGTGGGGGTCAAGGACACTTGGGGCGGCCCTTCGTTTCCTTGAGAGCCCTGCAATGCCGCGCGATGCCCGCCTGATCGATACCTTGCTGCACACGCGCACCCTGCGCCTGCAAACGGTGCGCGCCATGCTGGTGCTGGTGCTGGCTCTGGAGCTGGCGTTTGCCACGGTCGCCCTGCTGTTTGTGCTGCAACCCATGGCCCAACGCTCGGCGCATGATCTTGCCGGACTCATGGTGTTGTCCGCGCAGACCTGGGCGGAGCTGCCGCCGCAAACGCGCCCGGCCTTCGAGCGGGAGTTGCGGATCAATTACCGTCTCAGCCTGCAGCCCGATTTGCCGGTCCCTGCCGACACCGGCCTGATTCACGGCTTTTACATCGGCTATGTCGAACAGGCGCTGCGGCAGC
>JAFGXB010000221.1 GCA_016936875.1 Burkholderiaceae bacterium
GCTGGGGGTAGCGGTGCCGTGGAGGTTGATGTAGTCGATGTCGGCGGCCTGCAGCCCGGCTTGCGCCAGTGCGGCCTGCATGGCCAGGCACGCGCCCAGGCCATCCGGGTGGGGGGAGGACATGTGGTAAGCGTCGCTCGATTCGCCAGCGCCCAGCAGCAGCACGGCGTCGTCTGCGGGGTGTTCTGGGCTGGTTTCGAGCAGCACGAAGGCGGCTGCCTCTCCAATGGACAGTCCGTGGCGCTGCGCATCGAACGGGCGGCAGGGCTGGGTGGAGAGCAGTTCCAGAGAATTGAAGCCGTATAGCGTGGTCAGGCACAGGCTGTCGACGCCGCCGACCAGGGCGCAGTCAATCAGCCCTGCGGCAATCATGCGCTGCGCGCTGGCGAACACCTTGGCGCTGGACGAGCAGGCGGATGACACCGCCATGGCAGGGCCGCGCAGGCCGAAGCGCTCGCGCGCATAGTCCGCCAGCGAGTGGGTGTTATGCGTCTGGCGGTAGTGGTAACTGGCCGGCAGTGCGCCGTTGGCATCGCGTTGGCGATAGGCCAGTTCGGTCTGCAGGATGCCCGAGGTGCTGGTGCCGAGAAAGACGCCGATGCGCTGCGGGCCGTGGCGGTTCATGGCGGCTTGTACGGACTGGATGAAGCCATCTTGTTGCAGGGCCAGTTCCGCGAGGCGGTTGTTGCGGCAGTCAAACGCCGCCAGCTCGGGTGGCAGGCGCACGGCGTCCACGCCCGCGACTGCGCCGATCCAGGTGGGCAGATCGACGGTGTCGAAGTGGCAGGGCGAGAGGCCGCTGCGGCCGCTGCGCAGGGCTGAGAGATGCGCATCCAGTCCACTGCCCAGGCAACTGGTGACGGTGGCTGCGCTGAGCTGCAAGTATGGCAATGCGTGAGGCGGGTGGGACATGCGCGGGGCGAAGAACTCAGAGGGTGGGTTGGGTGGCGGCGGCGGTTGCCACCGTTGCCACCAGCAGCACATTAGCAAATGGCGTGCCCTGACTCATGGGGAAGGGTTTGACAGTGAAGCCCAGCGCCTGCAGCGCACGAGCCCAGTCATCCAGCGTGCGGCAATACAGGCGCGCCGTGCGGTGGCCGCGGGCGCGGGTGACGATGAAGTCCACCCAGTTACTGATACGAAAGGGCAGCCCCGCGGCGGCGTCGCCCACTCGCAGCAGCAGCACGCCACCGGGAGCGAGGGCCTCACGCACGCGGCGCAGCACGGTGTCTTGCGCGGCAAGGTCGATGTAGTGCAGCACGTCAAGGATGACCACGGCGTCGGCGTCACGGAACGGGGCGCTGCGAATATCTGCGTGGTCGAAGTGGGCGGCGTCGCCCAGGGCGGCACGGGCGCGCGCCACGTCGTGGGCCATCAGTTCAACGCCGTGCAATGCCGTGGTTTGCGGGGGGGCGGGCCAGGATTGCGGCCAGTTGCCCGCGGCATGCGTGCGCTGTGCCGCGAGCAGCCAGGATGCCAGCAGCCCCTGACCGCAACCGAGGTCGAGTACCCGTGCCCGCGCCGGAATGAGGCCGTGTTGCAGCAGTCCGGCAAAGGCCGGATCGCCAGCCAGTTTGCCGCGTGCGAAGTGCCAGGCAAAGCGGCCAGCCGGGCGGTAAGGCGCAGCGGCGGCATCGACCAGTTGCGCGACCCAAACGGCGGAAGGGGATGTGCTTGAGGCGCTTGCGCTCATTTGGTGCGGGCGTTGGCAGGCGGCTGTGAAGGCGGCCAGAAGCAGGCAGCCTGCAGGGTGACAGGGGTCAGGCCGGCGCGGTGGATGGCGCGGAGCAAGGGCGGCAGGACCTCAAGGATGACCGGTCGCCCTTGCGCCGTGCGCGCAGCATGACCGTCGTGCAGCAGCAGGATGTCGCCGGAGCGCAGCCCGCGCAGTAGTCGCTGCAGCACCACGGCGGGACGGGATTCGCGGGTGTCGAAGCTACGGCGCGTCCAACTGGCGAGCCATAGATTTTCCCGCGCCAGCACTGGGCCGAGAAAGGGGTTGCGCAGCCCTGCGGGAGCGCGAAAAAAGCGCGGCGTGGCACCTGTGATGGCGTGCAGGGCGGCTTGTGCCGTCTGCAATTCGCGCGTGTAGCCGCGCGGCCCCAGCAGAGAAAAGTTGTGGCGATGCTGGTCGCTGTGATTCTCGACCGCATGGCCGCGCTGCACGATGGCACGGCAGAGTTCGGGATGGGCGCGGGCGCGTTCGCCGATGCAAAAAAAGGTGGCGTGAACGCCGTGGGCGTCGAGCAGGTCGAGTACGGCGGGGGTGACGTCCGGGTCTGGCCCGTCGTCGATGGTCAGCGCCACTTCGCCGCGTTGCGCCGCGGCGTCGGGTAGACGCGTGAGGTTGGGCCCCAGCGCCTGGCTGCGCGGCCACAGGCTGATTGCGGTGAGCACGGCATGGTTGAACACCAGCACCGCCAGCGCCCAGGGCCAGAGACGGAAATGCCACAGCACCGCGACCAGCGCCAGTGCGTGCAGCGCGATGGAGGCCAGAATCAGGGGCGTGGGCCGCCAGGATGCGGCGGCGGGCAGGGCGGGCGCGGAAGCGTCTGACATGGTTCAGTGCGCCGGTAACACGACGACGGTTTTGTCGGGCGCCGACAGCATGGCGGAAAACAGCAACGCGAGCAGAGCGCCGGGAGCGACGGTTGCCCCCATGGCCTGCAAGACCGGGACGCCAGACAGCAGCAGGGGGCCAAATCCGGCCACGGTGGTCAGATTGGCGAACAGCAGCGA
>JAFGXB010000222.1 GCA_016936875.1 Burkholderiaceae bacterium
CAGTCTGCGTAGGTGAGGCAGCACTGCGCCTTGTCGGCGAACGCCGAGTTGGCGAGGATGGTGTGGAAGCAGTGCTCGTCCGGGCAAAAGGTGTGGCGGCAAAAATCGACATAGGCCGCGTTCCCGTCCATGAAGTCGAGAACATGCTTCACGGCCGCGCGGGTCAGCGCCCACCAGGTATGCCCGCCGTGCGGCTGCATGGTGCCGAGGGCGGGGTCGAAGTCCCGCTCCTTGGGCAGCAGGCCGATGATCTGGGCGCCACGCTTGAGGCGGTTGAGCACGCGGGAGGAGGTCTTCAGCGGCTGATAGTGCGTCAGCCGGGTCAGGGTCTTGCAGCCGTCGGCGGTTGGCATGCGCTCCAGGTTGATGAATTCCAGATCGGCATGGGCCTCAAAGAACTGGTGGATGAAGGCGTTGCTGCGCACCGGATAGTCCGCGCCGCTGAGCAGCACGAAACGTGGATGCGCCTGACCGGGCTGCGCCAGCGCGGCGCGCATCAGCAGCACGATGGCCTCGACCTGGGAGTAGTCGCCCCAGAACACCCGCGCGCGGTCTTGCAGGATGTGGACGCGCGGGTCGTCTGGCAGGCTGAAATCCGTCAGCCGCGACTTTCTGTCGATGTGGACGTAGAAGTGGCTGTCGGGCGTGGACAGGCGCTCGATCAGCGCGCGCAGATGCGCGGGCTGGTCGTGGGCGAGGAGGAGGTAGGCGATGTCCATATGCGCTTCTGGTTGGGGATCGGGTCGGGATCAGACCGCGGCCAGCGACGGCATCAGTTGCGCCCGCGGGCCCTTGCGGCCGAGCAGGTGGAGCTTGATGGTGGTTTGCTCGTTCATCACTGGGCGGTGACGGCTGCGAAACAGGGCATAGCGGGCCAGCATGGCCGGGCGGCTGCGGTTGGCCAGGGTGTGGCGGTAACGCAGTTCTCGCCGGATGTGCGCCGGGGCCGCGTCCATCCGTTGCAGCGCGTTGCGCAAGCTGTCGAATTCAGCGGAGAAGTCGGTGCGCCCGCCCAGATCGAACAGGATGCCGCCGTGATTGCAGAACGGCGTCGGGTCGAAAGGGGCGGCGCCGACCATGTCGCGCAGGCGCTCGGCCAGGCGCAGCGAAACGCTCTGCGACGCCGCCATCTGGGCCGCAAATTTCTGCCGCCCCACGCCGCCGGGATGCATGCGGTAGCGGATGAGCTGCTGCGGCACATTGGCCACCATGCCGAGCAGCGCGAGCTGGCCGAACAGGAAATAGTCTTCCACCAGATTTTCGAACTCCGGCGCGGGACGGGCCGGGTGACCGGTGCCGAATTCCACGCCATAACGCGCACCCAGCGCCTGCAACCGGTCCAGCCGCATGGCCACGGTGGGATGCGCCACCGGGTTGCAGAACAGCATGGCGGCGGCGATGCGGCCGGGCGCGGTGGGCAGGGGATGCTGCGGCAGCGTCCGGCCCCGGTCGTCGAAATTGGTGAGTTGCCCGCCAAGCGCCACCACGTCGGGATGGGCGGCGAACCCCGCCTGGGTATGGCGCAGGCGCTCGGGCAGGGCGATGTCGTCGGCGTCGTGGCGCACCACATACTTGGCGTCACACAACGCAAGCCCGGCGTTGAGCAGGCCGGACAGGCCGCGGGCGTCTGGCAGGCTGTGGATGCGGATGCGGGGATCGACCAGCGCGCGGGACTGGGCGATCTCCAGGGTGTGGTCGGTGGAGCCGTGATCCAGCACGAACAGACGCCAGTCGGTCACGGTCTGGGCGCGGATGCTGTCCAGCGCCTCGGTCAGATAGGCCGCGCCATTTTTCACCGGCAGCAGGATGTCGAAATAGGCCATGGGGCGTTCCGGCTCAGTAGGCGTTCGCGCTGCGAAAGCCCTTGAAAATGGTGGCGGCAATGATGCGCAGGTCCATGAACAGCGACCAGTTGCGGATGTACTGCATGTCGTACTCCACCCGCTTTTCCATCTTGTCCAGACTGTCGGTTTCCCCGCGCCAGCCGTTGATCTGCGCCCAGCCGGTGATGCCCGGCTTGACCTTGTGGCGCAGCATGTAGCCGTGAATGAGCGCGCGGTACTGCTCGTTGTGCGACACGGCGTGGGGCCGCGGCCCGACGATGGACATGCGCCCTTGCAGCACGTTGAAAAACTGCGGCAGTTCGTCCAGCGAGGTGCTGCGCAGAAACGCGCCCACCGGGGTGATGCGGGAGTCTCCGCGCCTGGCCTGCACCACGGTGTCGCCGTTTTCGGTGACCGTCATGCTGCGGAACTTCCAGACCTCGACGATCTGTCCGTTGAGGCCGTAACGGCGCTGCCTGAAGATCACCGGCCCGGGCGAAGTGAAGCGCACCGCGGCGGCAATGGCCAGCAGCAGCGGGCTGATGAGCAAGAGGATGAGGCTGGACACCACCACGTCCTCGATGCGCTTGAGCAGTCCGCTAACACCGAAAAACGGCGTGTCATACACACTGATGATGGGATGCCCCGCGATTTCGCGCCAGTTGGCATGGCCGCGCTCGAAAATTCGGGAGTCGGGCACGATGAACACGGAGGCCGTGGTATCGGCCAGTTCCCGCACGATGTGGTCAATGCGCTCCTCCGCGCAGGCGGGCAAGGTGATGAACACGAAGTCCACGCGACCGGCCTTGGCGTCGCGCATCAGCGTGTCAACCCTGCCAATCAGCGACAGGTTTTGCAGGTTCAGACGTTTGACGGCGCGGTCGTCGTACACCCCGGCGACGCGCAAGCCCGACCACATCCGGCTGCCGAAATGGCTGGCAATGCGCTCCGCCGAGCGGTTGGCGCCAACGAACGCCAGAATGCGAATGTCCACACCACAACGCGCTTTGCGCTCGATGTGGTGGCGCAGGACCGCGCGCTGGCCAATCATCAGCACCGGCACGGCCAGCGCCCACACGCCAAGCGAAACCCGCGAGTACTGTGCCGTGACATGCAAGGCAAAGCCGATGGCCAGCAAGGCGGCAAGCACGGTGCACCAGACCACGACGATCTGCCGCGCCTCTTCGCGCAGTGGCAGCAGTTGCCAGGAGCCATACAAGCCCCAGAACCGGGCGCCGAGCTGAAAGACCAGTAGCGCGGTGGTGAACAGCATGTAAATGTTGTCCCCCGGCACGCCTTCATTCAGCAGCACGCTGGCCAGCAGCGCGCCGATCAGGAACACCACATCCATCAAGCGGAGAAACAACTCCGCGCTGTCATAGGGCGACTGCACAGCACCTCGCAACATGGCACGGCCCTCTCTGGCATTCGGCGTCCTGGCACCGGCTGCGCGCAAAGCACGCTGTCACGGCCCTTGTTGGCCCCGCGACCTCTGCGGGCCCTGCGCAACTGGGCGGACGCCCTGGTTCCGTTGCGCAATGCAGGCCGCGTGTTCAGCACTCGGCTTGCCTGGAGTGCTCATAAGCAAGTCATGGGCCAGCGCGAACAGGGCCACACCATGCCCCGATTGATCCGGCACGTTGAAGGATGAAACGGCTCCTCTCCCCATGAGCGGGCGCCATGCAGCGCCTCCCCCGTCAGCGGGGGAGGTTTCCAGATCAATCAGTCCCTCGTAAACCCATGTGCATGGCGGCGGCGCACTGCAGCACGGCCCGAGGTTGATCGCCAAGCAAAGCGCCTCCGGGGAGTGCCACGCCCTCGCAATGGGCTTGGCCGGTGGCGTGCATGCGCACCGATGCTGCGCCGCACAAAATTTGTGCGCCTGCACCAAGATCAGGCGGAAACGCATCCCGACCCTCCGCATGCGCGCTGTTTCTGCTACGCGGTTGCATAAACAGCGCGCATGGAGCACTTCCCCGCCGTCATGGCCATCCGCCCTGCTGCGGCAGGGCGCACGGCCCAGCAGGCCCGGTTTTTGCGTGATCTTGGCGCAATCACGTCCTTTGGGGCGCTCATGACGCTCCGAAACGGAGGAAATATGGATATGACCTTGCCTTCTTCGCGCCGCCCGTCGCCCGACGACCTGGCAACCTGGGCGCAACTGGGCTACCTGCCCGCGCCGGGGCTGTTTCGCCCCGAGGATCTTGCAGAGGCGGAGCAGCTGCTTGACGGCTTGCTCGCCGCCAAGGCGGCATCTGGCACCGACGACTGGACCATGCTGCAGAACGGCAAGACGGTGTCCGAAGAAATCATTTTCACGGCGCAGCACGAACCCCGCCTGAAAGACACCGAGATTTTCCGGCAGTGCGAGGCTTATGCGGCTGCGCTACTGGGCATGCCGGTGGAGTATGCGTTCGATCACGTCATTCGCAAGACGGCGGGCATAGGCAAGGGCACGCGCTGGCATCAGGACGTGTATTACGAAAAAGATGAGCTCTACCGTTATAAAGACCGGGTGCACTTCTGGATTCCCATGGCCGATGTGCCGCTGATGGGCGGCGCGATGCGCTACATCCCGGCCTCGCACGACGGAACGATGTATGAGCACAAGACCATCCCCGGTGCCGACGACACGCACTATGTGATGGCCACCGGCTTTGACGAATCCGCCGCGGTGGATGTGCCCATCGGGGCGGGCGGCGCCATCCTGCACCACCCCTATCTGCTGCATGCCAGCGGCCCGAACACGTCGCAGCAGGTGCGCACCGCGTGGATTCTGCACTTCGCCAAGCCGCGCACCGCCAGCCAGAACATGCGCTATCAAGCCCTCCAGCTGCGCCACGGCTGGAGGCGCGCGAAAAGCGGGCTGAAGGACAGGCTCAAGTCACTTATTCCCTGACCCGATTGAGCGACTGCAGTTCGTAAATCAGCCGGGTGCGCTCGCCGTTGATCGACAGCGTGTCTTCAATGCCCTTGACCGCACGGCCCGCTGCGGGCGCGTACCAGTAGTGGGTCATCACGGTGGCTTGCGCCGCGGTGTAGTGGCCTTGCAGGCGATAGGTCTGAAACGTTCCAGCAGGGACGGTGACGGTTTGTTCCGCCTCCACGCTCACACTCACACCGAGCGTGTTGTGCAGCTCCCATTCCGGCTGGCTTTGGGTGATGGTGGTTTTCCAGTTCTTGCCCACGCTCAGCGGAAAGACGAACTGCGGGAACGCCGGGCTGTATTCAATGGCCTCGCCCGGCACGATCTCGCGCGAGAGCAGGTCGAACTGGTTTGAATACAGGTTCTTCAGCACGGGCGCGTCGGCCTTGTTGGTGCGCTGCACCTCCACATGCACCTCGCCGTTCGGCCCGATCTGCGTGACGTGGTTGGCCAGAACCAGGCCGGGGTCGCCGCGCTCGGCTTCTTCCTGCGTGCGGGTGACAAACACCCAGCGGTCTCCAACGCGGATATCGGGCAATTGCATCTTGGGTCTCCTGCAAAGATGGGGCGAGTGGGCGATTTTGCCCCGGACGCGGACGCGACCGCGCCACGCCGGGCAAAGCCCGCCTCGGTGAAGGTGAATCAGGCCGCGTCGGCGTAAAACCCGGCGCGGTGACGCGCTCGCGGCGCTTCGCTCTTCACGGCAGCCTGAATGGCGGCAATGTGCTCCGGCGTGGTGCCGCAGCAGCCGCCGACAATGTTCACCAGCCCCTCGGCGGCAAACTCGTGCAGCAGGCGCGAGGTGACTTCGGGCGTTTCGTCAAAGCCGGTGTCACTCATCGGGTTGGGCAGCCCGGCATTGGGGTAGCAACTGATGAACGTATCGGGTGCGGCCTTGGCCAGCTCTTGCAGATAGGGGCGCATGAGGGCTGCGCCCAGCGCGCAGTTCAGGCCGACGGCCAGCGGCTGTGCATGACGCACGCTGGACCAGAACGCGGTGACGGTCTGGCCGGAGAGAATGCGACCGGAGGCGTCGGTGACGGTGCCGCTGATGAGGATGGGCAGCCGCTCGCCGGTCTCCTCGAACACTTCGTCCACAGCGAATAGCGCCGCCTTGGCGTTGAGGGTGTCGAAAATGGTTTCCACCAAAATGATGTCGGCACCGCCGCGCATCAGCGCGCGGGTTTGTTGCGCGTAAGCGGCGCGCAGGGTCTCGAAATCGACATTGCGCGCACCGGGATCATTCACGTCCGGGCTGATGCTCGCCGTCTTGGGCGTGGGGCCCAGCGCGCCGGCGACGAAACGCGGCTTGTCCGGGGTGCTGAATTTGTCGCAGGCCGCGCGCGCCAGTCGGGCCGAGGCCTCGTTCATCTCATCCACCAGTTCGGCCATGCCGTAATCGTCCTGTGCCACCGTGGTCGCGCCGAAGGTGTTGGTCTCGACCAGATCGGCCCCGGCGGCCAGATAGCCCTCGTGAATGTCGCGGATGATCTGCGGCTGCGTCAGGCTGAGCAGCTCGTTATTGCCTTTGACGTCGCGCGGCCAGTCCTTGAAGCGCTCGCCACGGTATTGCGCCTCGTTCAGCTTGAAGCGCTGGATCATGGTGCCCATCGCACCATCGAGGATGACGATGCGGTTTTTCAACAGCGCGGGCAACTGCGCCGCGCGGGTGTAGGGCGATTGGGCGGGTGTGTTCATGGCTGAATGGTAGAGCTTGACGCCCTTTGCCCAGTTGAAAACACGCGCTTCACCCTACCGGCACAGCCTCCGCGCAACCCTCGCGCGGTTTCCGGTTTCGCAGGCACCCCATTGGTGTGCCTGCAGCCTCCCGCCAAGCCGCCGTTGCTCAGCAAAGCCCTCACTGCACTTCACGCGTCTCGCAAAGCATTAACCGGCGGACTGTAGGGAGAAAATAAGCGCCGAATCCTTGCCAGACGTCCGCGGTCAGACCAGAAAACCTCCTGTTTGAGCGTTCCATCAAAGCGCATTCGGCTGGCCTTGATTGTCATCATGCTTGTTGGAATCTGCTTTTCTGTTAATGCGTATTTTAATAATTTTTCGGCATGCAAGGGCGCATCATATTTTTTGCAATACCCCATCACGTCATCCATGCGACTGCCATAGGCCTGAATGGCCTCTACACCTTTGCAAATTGCAAAACGATCATTCAGTCCGCCCTCCCAATGCTGCCAATCCGGCAGGCAAACCTCATTTTTGTGTTTTGAATGCATGACCCGCAGCAAGGGCCGCCGAATGGAGCCATGATATAAAAGATCGGGGCGCGCAAAAACCACAATATCAAAATTCCTTGAAAGCACGGCTTGCGTGACCATTTTGAGCGAATACAACTGATGCAAGAGGTTTTTGAGGGATTTGAAATGATCGTCCCACGAATCTCCGTAATACATGACTTCATTGAAGTCATAATCTGAAAGAAACTCGTCTGGCGCATCAAGCTGCAACCATGACGGCGTCAGGAGGGTATATTCATTCAGATCAAGAGCGCCTCGTTCTCCAGATCTTGGATTATCAATCTCTTCAAGCTGAAAGAAATGGCAAAAGTTTTCTGTGTTCCCGATGTCACCGCAGGGTTTCAGCACATTCGACTCAATTGACCCGACCGTGCGCGACAAGGATCGGGTGATTCCAAAGAAGCAAATTGCGATGTTCATGGCCGATGGATTCTTGTTGGTCTTGCCCGGGGCGCCGGAACAAAGACATGACAGACGCCACAATGTCGCCCTGTTGACGCAAAAAACAGGCCAATACGTTCAGTTTCGGCGGTTTTGTCACATTTTGTTGCTTCGCAAATGGGACGGCGCTGCGTAAGATGCTGATTCCATGCGTGCCGCCCAGAGTTTTTTCGCATCGCTGCTGAAACCCGCCCGCCTCATCTGGCTGGTGGCGCTCGCACTGGCGCTGCAACCGCTGGCGTGGGCACGGCAGCCCGCTGCGCAGTGGGTCTCTTTGCCGTACTGCGTCAGCCAGGCGCCGGGGCCGGGTGCCGCCGCCATGCCCGTGCGCCCGGCCCCGCCGCGTGCGGCGCAGACATCCAGTCCGCACCCCGCGCAGGGTCTGCTCGTTCTGCTGAACCCGGCTGCCGCCTTGAGTGCCGCAGGCGCGCAGGCGGCGTTGCCTGCGGCAAGCCGCATTGCCATGGCCGTTGTCGCGCCGTCGGGCCAGCCACGTCTGCCAGATTGGGTTGCGCCGCACAGGTCCGGCGCGCCACAAACCCCGCAGCAGCCGCGGGCGCCACCACAACACTCCTGATCCTGCTTCGCTCTGCGGCGCCTCGCCTTGTCGTGGCGCCGCCCTTGCTGCCCGCCGTCGCGGGCAAGCCGAACTGACTGGAGTTTGTTGTGATGCCTTCTTCTTTGACACGCGCTGTCTCGTGCGCGCCGCGCGCCCGGACGCCGCGCATTCCCTCCCCAGCCCTCACGCTGGCCTCCCTGGCCTGCGGGGCCGCCGCCCTCGCATTCCCCATGAGCGCCCTGGCCTGCGCCACCTGCGGCTGCAGCCTGAGCACGGACGCCGCCATGGGTTATTCCGCCACCTCGGGCTGGCGAATCAATCTGCAGACCGACTACATCAACCAGAGCCAGCTGCGCAGCGGCACGGGCAGCGTGACGGCGGCGCAAGTGGCCGGGCTCAACCCCGCGGCCGGCCAGGAGGTGGAGCATGACACCATCAACCGCTACACCACCCTGGGCCTGACCTACAGCCCGAACGCCGACTGGTCGGTCAATCTGCAAATTCCCTACATCGACCGCAGCCACAGCACATATGGCGCGGCCACGCCGGACCAGCTCGACAGCGCCAACCTCAGCGGCGCCAGTCTGCGTGGCCTGGGCGACATCAAGCTCATCGGCAGCTTTCAGGGCCTGCTGCCAACGCACAACTTTGGCGTGCAGCTTGGCCTGAAATTGCCCACCGGACGTTACGGCGGCCCCAATGCCGACGGCACGGGAACGGTGGGCCGCAACCCGATCGCGTTTTCCAGCGGCCCGAGTGCGGGGCAACTGGTCGATACCAGCCTGCAGCCGGGCACCGGCAGTACGGACGTGATCGCAGGCGCGTATTACTACCAGGCGGTGAGCCAGAATTTTGATGCCTTTATCAACGGTCAATTCCAGGCGGCCGTGGCGCACAAACTCAACACGCCCGGTGCCGATTACCGCCCAGGCAACCTGGCCAGCCTGAGCTTTGGCGCGCGCTACATGGCGCATCCTGACTGGGTGCCGCAACTGCAGGTGAACATCACGCGCAAGAGCCACGATCAGGGCGCTCTGGCCGACACCACGGACACCGCGGGCACCGTGGCCTATCTCAGCCCCGGTCTGTCGGTCACGGTGGCCAAGGGGTGGCAAGCCTATGGCTTTGTACAGTTGCCGGTGTATAGCCAACTCGACGGCTATCAACTTTTCCCGCACTGGACCGCCAGCCTGGGAATCAGTACGGCGTTTTAAAGTCCCATTTCTTTTGCGTTCAACAGGAGTTCAATATGGCCTCACCTTCTTCTTTTTCCCGCGCCGCCCTGCGCGGCTTGGCCGCTGGTGCGCTCAGCCTGGGTCTGCTCGGCTCCGCGTATGCCGCTGGCATCCAGGTGACCGATGCGTGGATACGCTGGCTGCCGGCCAATCTGCCCGCAGGCGGCTATGCCAAAGTGACCAACGACACCGACAAAACGGTCAAGCTCGTCGGTGCGTCCAGCCCGAAATACGGCATGGTCATGCTGCACCAGACGGTGAACAAGAACGGCATGTCGAACATGGTGCATGTGGACGCCATTCCCATTGCCCCGCACAAGAGCATGGCGTTCTCGCCCGGCGACTATCACATCATGCTGATGCAGCCCAAGCCGGGCATCGAGCCGGGGCAGAAGGTGCCGGTCACCCTCAAATTCTCGGACGGCCAATCGGTCACCACTGAGTTCGAAGTACGCAAACCCACCGCCTCCGGCCCGGGCGACATGAAGGGGATGGACATGGAGCACATGCACGGCGCACAGCACTGAGAGCGCACCAGCCCCCCGAGGGGGTGAGAAACACTTGGGGCGGCCCGGCGTGTTTCTCATGCGCGTTTGAACATACCCTCTGACATCGCCGTTTGCTTTCCATGCTGTCCAGACGCTCCCTTTTGCAGCGCAGCGCAAGCTTCGGCCTGACGGCGCTGGGCGTGGGTGCGCAACGCGCCTGGGCGGATACGCTGCAGATCGGTGAGGCCGCACCAGTCGCTGTGCTGCACACGCTGGACGGCTTGACACTCTCCACGGCGGAGATGCGCGGCGAGGTCGTCATCCTCGCCTTTTGGGCGACATGGTGCGATCCCTGTCGGCAGGAGCTTCCCCTGCTCTCGCGCTATGCCGCAGCCCATGCGGCGCAAGGTCTGCGGGTGCTGGGGTTTTGTCTGGATGGGCCCGACCGGCTCGACCAGGTGCGCGCCGTGGCAGACACTCTGGCCTTTCCAGTTGGGTTATTGCCCAGCGCGTGGTTCGGCGCTTATGGGCGGATCTGGCGCATTCCGGTGAGCTTTGTCATCGACCGCGCCGGGAGACTTTCCGATAACGGATGGAAGGACGCGCACCCCGCCTGGACCGAACAGCGCCTGGAGCGCGTTGTCGGGCCGCTGCTGAAGGCAAGCCCCTGACGGGTGACTGGCTGCAAAACAACCAGCCAACTCTCGGAGCGTTCAGATCTCGACCTGCGTACCCAGTTCCACCACGCGGTTGGGCGGGATGCGGAAGTAATCCGAGGCCTCCTGCGCGTTGCGGCTCATCCAGGAAAACAGCACTTCGCGCCACAGCGCCATGCCCGGCAGCTTGGATGGGATGATGGTTTGCCGCGCGAGGAAAAAGGAGGTTTCCATCAACTGGAACTCCAGTCCGTACAACCGCTCGCATTCCTTGAGTAGCCGCTGGATGTCGGGCTCGTCCTGAAAGCCAAGCTCGACGTGCAGCAGGTAGATGCCTTCTTCCATCGGCGTGAGCTTGATGCCCTGATCGGCGCTCACATGCGGCACGTCCATGGTTTGGGCCGAGAGGAAAATCACCCGCTCATGCAGCACCTTGTTGTGTTTGAGGTTGTGCAGCAGCGCGTGCGGCACGGTGGTGGCGCTGGGGGTGAGGTAGATGGCCGTGCCCTCTACCCGCGTGGGCGGATAGGTGGACAGGCTGGAAACGAAATCCTGCAGATTGAGCGCGTGCTCTTCGAGCTGGCGGCGCAGCAGGGTGCGCCCGCGCTTCCAGGTGGCCAGCAGGGTGTAGATCACCGCGCCGAACAGCAGCGGAAACCAGCCGCCGTGATCGACCTTGAGCGAGTTGGAGGCCAGAAAGGCCAGATCGATCAGGGCGAATAGCCCGAACACCACATTGGCCCGCGCCGCGCTCCAGCCCCAGCGATGCTGGGCGATCATCCAGCAGAAGGCGGTGGTGACGATCATGGTGATGTTCACCGCAATGCCGTAGGCCGCCGCAAGATTTTCCGCGGTCTTGAAACTCAGCACCAGCAGAATGACGAAGATGAGCAGCAGCCAGTTGATGAAGGGCACATAAATCTGCCCCTGATTGCTCTCATTGGTAAACAGCACCCGCATGCGCGGCAAATAGCCCAGCTTGATCGCCTGGGTGGTAATGGAATAGGCCCCCGTGATCACCGCCTGCGAAGCAATGATGGTGGCAGCTGTGGCCAGCAGCAGCAGCGGCCACAGCGCCCATTGCGGCGCCATATAGAAGAACGGGTTTTTCGTTGCCTCGGGGTGGGCGAGCACAAGGGCCCCCTGGCCGAAGTAATTGAGCACCAGCCCGGGCATGACCAGGCCAATCCAGGCGTATTGAATCGGTTTGCGGCCGAAATGCCCCATATCGGCGTAGAGCGCCTCGCCGCCGGTCAGCACCAGAAAGACCGCTCCAAGCAGAATGAGCGCCACGCCGGGCTCGCGCACGAACAGTTCCGCGCCGTAATACGGGTTGATCGCCAGCAGCACGGTGGGGGTTTGCACGATCTGCGTGAGCCCGAGCAGGCCGATGGCGGTAAACCACAGCAGCATGATGGGGCCAAAAAACCGTCCCACCAGCGCCGTGCCGTGCTTTTGCACCACGAACAGGCCCACCAGAATGCCCGCGGTGATGGGCACGATCCAGTCATTGAAGATCGGCGTGGCCACGCTGATGCCCTCGATGGCCGACAGGACCGAAATGGCCGGGGTGATGACGCTGTCGCCATAAAACATCGACGCGCCGATCAAGCCCAGGGCAATGGCCACGCTGCGCCCGCGCGTGCCTTTGGCGTAGCGGCGCATCACCAGCGCCATCAGCGCCAGAATGCCGCCCTCGCCGTCGTTGTCGGCGCGCAGCACCAGCAGCACATACTTCACCAGCACGATCAGGGTCAGCGCCCAGAAAATCAGCGACAGCACGCCCAGAATGTTGTCGGGGCTGTATGGCACGCCGTGGTCGGGGCTGAACGCGGTCTGGAAAGCGTAAAGCGGACTGGTGCCAATATCGCCGTACACCACGCCCAGGGCGCCAAGGCTCAGTGCGGCCATGGTGGCCTTGTGTTCAGCCGAAGGGGAAGAATCAGTCTGCATGTGGGGTATGCGGCGCCGTGCCCGCGCTGAGGAATGCGCGTCGCAGAATAGTCCATTCCGTCTGCAGGACGCAGTCTTGGTGGTTGTGCTGTTGGTTTTGCGCTGCAGCAATTGTGCCGCGCCCCTTGCCAACCCTTGCGTCAGATCAAAACCCTGGCGGCGGGTTTGAACAAACATTCACTCATTATGATGAATCAATCTCTCGACTTCCAGCCCGCGCTGCTGCAGCGTTTCGACATCTCCGGCCCGCGCTACACCTCCTACCCCACGGCAGACCGCATGCACGCGGGATTCAGCTCCCGCGATTACGCCGAAGAACTCCGCCGCCGCGCGCAGCGCCCGAACGAGCCGGTATCGCTGTATTTCCACATTCCGTTCTGCGAGACGCTGTGCTACTACTGCGGCTGCAACAAAATTCCCACCAAGAACCACGGCCGCTCCGCGCCCTATCTCGACAGTCTGGAGCAGGAATTGCGGCTGATCGCGGGCATTGTGCAAACCCGTCTGCCCGTCACACAACTGCACTGGGGCGGCGGCACACCCACTTTCCTGAATGACGAGGAAGCCGCGCGCCTGATGGCCATGACGCGCGAGCACTTCGATCTGCAGCCTGGCGGCGAATTCTCCATTGAAATCGACCCGCGCAAAGTGGACGAAAAGCGGGTGGCGCATCTCGTCCACCTCGGCTTCAACCGCATGAGTGTGGGCGTGCAAGACTTCGCCCCGGAAGTGCAGCAGGCGGTCAACCGCATCCAGAGCGTGGAAGAAACCCGCCTGGTGATCGACGCCGCGCGGGCCAACGGCTTCTCATCCATCAGCCTCGATCTGATCTACGGCCTGCCGTTCCAGAACCTCGACTCGTTTGACCGCACACTCGATCAGGTCATGGCCTTGTCGCCCGACCGGCTCTCGCTCTACAGCTACGCCCACCTGCCGCATCTGTTCAAACCGCAGCGCCGCATCAACCCCGAAGACCTACCCAGCGCCGAAGTGAAACTTGGGCTGCTCGGCCTGGCCATCCGGCGGCTGGAAGAGGCGGGCTATGTCTATATCGGCATGGATCATTTCGCCAAGCCCGACGACGAACTCGCCCGCGCCCAGCGCGAGGGCAAGCTGCACCGCAACTTCCAGGGCTACTCCACGCAGGCCGAACTCGATCTGCTGGCCTTCGGCGTGTCCAGCATTTCGAATGTCGGCAATTGCTACGCGCAGAACGCCAAAACAATCGACGAATACACCGAGATGCTGGCGTTCAACAAGCTGCCCACGGCGCGCGGCGTGCATCTCACGCCCGAAGACCATCTGCGCCGCACCGCCATCCAGCGCCTGATGTGCGATTTCCATCTCGATCTGCACGCCCTGGCGGCGCAATACGGTGTGGACGCACAGGCAACCTTCGGCCCCGATCTGCTGCGCCTCAAGCCGCTGGAAGACGCCGGCCTCGTGAGGCGCGATGGCGTGGATGGCCTGCAGGTGCACGTCACCCCGCAAGGCCGCCTGCTGGTGCGCGTCGTCGCCATGCAGTTTGACAGCTACCTGCATCAACCGCGTGAGCAGTTGCTGCAACCGCGTTATTCGCGGGTGATCTGACAACGCCCCCGCACCGCGTCCCCCAGAGAAGCACAAGCCGCCGATAATGGCGCTTGCGCTTCCTTCTTCCGCCGCCGATGAATCTGGTCAAACCGCTGATTGCCCTGCTGGCAATTGTCAACCCCCTGGGAATCATCCCGTTTTTCATTCTGTTCACCGAGAGTTTCACAAAGGAACAGAAAAAGAAAACCATTCTCGTCAGCTCGATCTCGGCATTTCTCGTCATTGCCATCAGCACCTTGGTGGGCGCCGACCTGCTGCATTTCTTCGGCATCTCCATCGCCTCCTTCCAGGTGGGCGGCGGGATGCTGCTGCTCATCAGCGCCATCAGCATGCTCAACGCCAAGACTGGCGCGACCAAATCCACCAGTGACGAAGTGGAAGAGGCGGCCGAGCGCGCCAGCGTGGCCGTGGTGCCGCTCACCATTCCCCTGCTCACCGGCCCGGCCACTATCAGCACGGTCATCATTTATGCGAGCAAGACCCAGCACTGGTGGCAACATGCCGCGCTCATCGGCTATGGCGTCATCATTGCCGGAGCAGCTGCGCTGTGTTTCCTGGCGGCAGAACCAATCGCACAGTTTCTGGGCAAGACCGGCATCAACGTGATGACCCGCTTGATGGGGCTGATTCTCTCCGCCCTCTCCGTGGAGATGATGAGCGACGGCCTGCTCAAACTGTTTCCGGGGCTGGGCCGTTGAGGCTGGATTGGCCCCGCGCACCAAGTCGGTGCGACTAGGGTTCGTCCCTAGTGCAGATCCCGCCCAAAATCTGAACAATCTTTGCATTGCCGGGCGATGACCCTGCAACCCCAACTAGAGGGACTGAGGAGACGAACAGCCGGTTTGTCCGGTTGTGATACTACAGACTTGCTGCCCAGGCTTGTCAAACGGGCAGCGCCCCGAGGCGCCGTGAACTTGTGTTCCGGCGCCTTTTTACTTTGTCTCTTGGCTTTGCCCCATCACACCGCAGCTTTCCCATGGAACTGATTCTGCTCGGCTTGGCCGCGCTGTTTGCTGGTTTTGTCGACGCCATTGTGGGCGGCGGCGGACTCGTGCTCGTTCCCGCACTGTTTTCCGCCTTCCCCGACACCACACCGGCCACCCTGTTTGGCACCAATAAGGCCGGCGCCATCTGGGGCACCTCGGCGTCGATGTGGTCGTATGTACGGCGCGTCCGCCCACCGTGGTCCACCGTGCTCCCCGCCACCCTGGCGGCATTTGTTGGCGCGCTCGGCGGCGCCTGGTTGATCACACAGGTGAAATCCAGCGACTTTCGCCAGGCCCTGCCCTTCATTTTGCTGGCCGTGCTGCTCTACACACTCAAGCGGAAAGACCTTGGGCATCATCACACGCCGCACCTCAGCGGATTTGCCGAACGCGCGCTGGCGATTGGCGGGGGCTTGCTCATCGGGTTTTACGACGGTTTTTTCGGCCCCGGAACGGGTAATTTTCTGATCTTTCTATTTGTCCGCGGCTTTGGCTTTGACTTCCTGCACGCCTCGGCCAGCGCCAAGGTGGTCAATGTCGCCTGCAATCTGGCCGCTCTGCTGGTCTTCGCCAGCAAGGGTCATGTGATGTGGCAGTACGCGGCGCTGATCGCCGTGTGCAATATCGCGGGCAGTCTGCTGGGCACACGACTTGCCCTGCGCCGGGGCACCCATTTCGTGCGCGGCGTGTTTCTGCTGGTCGTCGCCGCCCTGATTCTGAAGACCGCACACGACGCGTTTTTCTGAGCGCCAATAAAAAGGCGCTGCTTGTCGCCAGGCAGCGCCTTTTCAACCTGGCAATCAAGTGTCAGATTATTTTTTCATTGGGCAGGTGTTCATGCCAATGATGGAATACAGCGGGCAGAACTTGAACAGGCCCGTGAACAACGGCACAACGCCAATCCAACCCCAGACGCCGATGGTGCCCATCAGGGTCAAGGCGATCAGAACGATACCAACAATGATGCGCAGGATGCGATCAATACCACCGACATTCAATTTCATGGCCTACTCCCGGAAAGAAAGAATGATGTGATTGGACACCGATTTCCGCAGCGGCACAGTGACTGCGGTCACACGCCCGCAGATGCACCGCGCGATTTCGCACTGAGCATGTTGCGCCATCAGCCAACCACCTCTCCGGCTGCCACCTGGCGCAGTACCGCGGGCTGCAGAATGTCGATCTTTTCGCGTGACAGCCCCACCCAGCCGGCCGACTCAAAGCGTTTGAGCAGACGGGTCACGATTTCACGCGCCGTGCCCAGCCGGTCTGCCAGTTGCTGATGTGTGCTGAAAATGCGCGGGCCCTGCCCCAGGAGTGCCTGCGCCAGCCGTTGATCCAGGCGGTGAAATGCCAGAGCATCGATCAGCGCAGTAAGGTCGGCCATGCGCGCGGCAAACTGTCCCAGCACAAACTGCCGAAACGCCGGAACCCGCTGCAACCAGTTTTCGAACAAATCGGGACGAATCATCCACAACGCACCGTCCGCCTGCATTTCGGCGTGCGCGGACAGCACCTCGCCAGAAAACAGGCTTGCCGACGACACCAGGCAAATCTCTCCCGCCGTGAGGCGATACATTTCCAGTTGCCGCCCGGTGTGCGCCATGCGAAACACCCGCGCCTCTCCAGCCAAGACCAGAGGAAAGCCGCCGCAACTCGCACCGGGCGAAAAAAGTTGTGCGCCACGCGGCACCGGCATGGCTGCGGCACCTCCCGCCCACTCGGCTTCCAGCTCCAGTGAGGGAACAGCGCAGAGCGCAGGGTAAAGAGCCTGGATTTCGGTGAGTGTTTGCATGGAAAATGGGGACGATTCAGTCGGCGCGCACGGATCGGGAGGATGTTTCACGTGAAACAAAGCCCCCCAAACCCGCCGCGCAGGGTTAACCCGCATAAAATAAATGCCTCTCAAGGAAACGCAGGGCCGCCCCAAGTCTCCTTGACCCCCGCGGGGGGCGGGTCGGCGAGCCGACCCCGGGGGCACTCAGGAGGCACACAAGTGGATTATCCGCGTAACTTTGATGTCGTAGTCATCGGCGGAGGGCACGCCGGCACCGAGGCTGCGCTCGCTGCCGCCCGCATGGGATGTGCCACCCTGCTGCTGACCCACAATATTGAAACCCTGGGCCAGATGTCTTGCAATCCGTCGATCGGCGGAATTGGCAAGGGGCATCTGGTCAAGGAAATCGACGCGCTCGGCGGCGCCATGGCCGAGGCCACGGACGAAGCCGGCATTCAGTTCCGCATTCTCAATGGCAGCAAAGGACCGGCGGTACGCGCTACGCGCGCGCAGGCAGACCGCCAGCTCTACAAGCGCGCCATTCGCGGGCGGCTGGAAAATCAGCCCAATCTCTGGCTGTTCCAGCAGGCGGCGGACGACTTGCTGGTCGAGCCCAGCGGCGGTGCAGAGCGCGTCACTGCCGTCGTGACGCAGACCGGCATCCGTTTCCGTACCCGCTGCGTCGTGCTCACTGCGGGCACTTTCCTCGACGGGAAAATCCATATCGGCCTCGATCAATATGCCGCAGGCCGCGCGGGCGATCCGCCGTCGCTGCGCCTGTCTGCGCGACTGAAGGCCTTGCAGCTACCGCAAGGGCGGCTGAAAACCGGCACGCCTGCGCGCATCGATGGCCGCACCATCGATTTTTCCAAGCTGCTAGAGCAACCGGGCGATCTCAATCCCATGCCGGTGTTCAGCTTTCTTGGCACGCCCGAGCAGCACCCCGCACAAGTGGCGTGCTGGATCACCCACACCACGCAGCGCACGCACGACATCATTCGCGCCGGGCTCGATCGCAGCCCGATGTTTACGGGCGTGATCGAAGGCGTTGGACCGCGCTATTGCCCGAGTATCGAAGACAAGATTCACCGTTTTGCAGATAAATCGTCGCATCAGATTTTTCTTGAACCCGAGGGCCTGCAAACCAACGAGTTTTATCCCAACGGCATTTCCACCAGCCTGCCGTTCGATGTCCAGATCGAGATGGTGCGCTCCATTCCCGGACTGGAAAACGCGCATTTGCTGCGTCCGGGTTATGCCATCGAATACGATTATTTCGACCCCACCGCACTCAAGGCGACGCTGGAAACCAAGGCGATTGATGGCCTGTTTTTCGCTGGGCAGATCAACGGCACGACGGGCTATGAGGAAGCCGCTGCGCAAGGTCTGCTCGCAGGAATCAACGCGGCCTTGCAAGTGCAGGGGCGCGAACCCTGGTTTCCACGTCGCGACCAGGCCTACCTGGGCGTCCTGGTGGACGACCTGGTGACCAAGGGAGTCAGCGAGCCCTACCGCATGTTCACCAGCCGGGCCGAGTTCCGCCTCAGTCTGCGTGAAGACAATGCCGACCTGCGCCTGACCGAAATCGGCCGCGCACTTGGCGTGGTGAGCGACGCCCGCTGGGACGCGTTTTGCCGCAAGCGCGACGCCATTGAGCGCGAAATCCAGCGCCTGCGCGCCACCTGGGTCACGCCGCAGAGCCTGCCGCCGGAACAGGCGCAAGCGCTGCTGGGCAAGTCCATCGAACGGGAATACTGCCTGGCGGATTTGCTACGGCGCCCGGAATTGCGCTACGACGCGCTGACGCAGTTTCCCCACCCCGCCTTTGCACCGGAGGCGCCTTTGGCCGATGCGGAACGCGAGCAGGTCGAGATCCACATCAAATACGCCGGTTACATTGACCGGCAGCAGGAAGAGGTGGCGCGCGCGGCGCAGTATGAATCGCTGCGCCTGCCGGTCGACCTGAATTACCGCGAAGTCTCCGGGCTGTCGATCGAAGTGCAGCAAAAGCTCAACCAGGCTCGACCGGAAACGCTGGGCCTGGCTTCTCGCCTCTCGGGAATGACCCCGGCCGCCGTGTCCCTGCTGCTGATTCATCTACGCAAAGGCGTACTCAAGCAGGCACTGCAGCTCGAAAAGGACGCCGCCGCGTGAGCGCGCCCCAAACGCAGTCTGCGAGCACTTTTTCCATCGCGGATTTTTTGCACCACACGCTGCACGCACTCGACCTGAATTTCAACGCCCGGCAAACGCAGCAATTGCTCGACTACACCGCGTTGCTGCAGCGCTGGAACCGGGTGTTCAATCTCACCGCGGTGCGCGATCTTGAGGGCATCGCCCGCTTGCACTTGGCGGACTGTCTCGCTGCCCTGCCTGCATTTCAGCGCGCTGCGCCTCGACGCCTGCTCGATGTCGGCTCGGGCGGCGGCCTTCCCGGCATCGTGCTGGCCATCGGCCTGCCCGAGACGGAGGTTCACCTGATCGACACCGTGCAGAAAAAATGCGCCTTCCTGCAGCAGACCTGTGGCAGCTTGGCGCTTCGGCAGGTCAGTGTGCATCACGCCCGCGTGGAATCGCTACAGGATGCCGCAGGGTTTGATTGCATCACCAGCCGCGCCTTCAGCGATTTGCCCTTGCTGGTGCAAAGCACGCGCCACCTGCTCGCGGCAGATGGGCAATGGTGCGCGATGAAGGGGCAGCACCCAGCCGATGAAATTGCCGCGCTACCGCCTGACCTCGCAGCGCGCATCGAGGCCTTACAGGTTCCAGGGCTGGATGCGCAGCGCTGCTTGGTTTGGTTGCAGGCGCAAACTTCTGATCGCCCCGAGAGCCGCGCAGCGTTTCCTTGAGAACAAACTGCGGCGGCATCGCGCCCGCCTCCGGCACAATACGTTCTGGCTGAGCGTGGCTCGGCACTGTTTCACGTGAAACATCCGTTTTCTGGAGATCCGGCTTGGCGCAGATTTTTTGCATTGCAAACCAAAAAGGTGGCGTCGGCAAAACCACCACCAGCGTCAACCTGGCCGCGGCGCTGTCGCGCATTGGTCAGCGCGTCCTGTTGGTCGATATGGACCCGCAAGGCAACGCCACCATGGGGTCGGGCGTCAACAAACACACCCTTGGCGCATCGGTGTATGAAGTGCTCATCGGGCAAGCCACACTTGAAGTCGCACGGCAGCGCAGCGAAAAATCGGGCTATGACGTGGTCGGTGCCAACCGCGAGCTTGCCGGGGCCGAGGTGGAGTTGGTCGACCAATCGCAACGCGAGCGCCGCCTCAAATCCGCGCTCGCCACGGTGGGCGCAGACTACGACTTCATCCTGATCGACAGTCCACCCGCGCTCGGCCTGCTCACCCTCAACGGCCTGTGCGCCGCGCATGGCGTCATCGTGCCGATGCAGTGCGAATACTTCGCGCTCGAAGGCCTGTCTGACCTGGTGAACACCATCAAGCAGGTGCACGCCAACCTCAACCGCGATCTGCGCATCATCGGGCTGCTGCGGGTGATGTTCGACCCGCGCATCACCTTGCAACAGCAGGTGAGCGACCAGATCAAATCGCATTTTGGCGACAAGGTGTTCAACACCGTCATTCCGCGTAACGTCCGCCTGGCGGAAGCGCCCAGCTACGGCCTGCCCGGCGTGGTCTTCGACCCCAGCAGCCGCGGCGCCAAGGCCTTCACCGAATTCGCGCAGGAAATGGTGGATCGGCTGGCTGTACCCGCATGACGCAGCCGCACCCTCTCGCGCCAGTGCGCATCCTGCTGCTGCCGGGCTGGCTGGGCTCCAGCCCCGGGCACTGGCAGCGGCGCTGGGAACACCTTTATGGCGACGAACCGGTGGAGCAGGCCGATTGGCACACCCCGCGCCGGGACGACTGGATCGCACGGCTGGAAGACGTCATCCTCTCCCGTCCCGGCCCGGTCGCGCTCGTCGGCCACAGCCTGGGTTGCCACCTCGCAGCCGCCTGGGCTGCGAGCAGCATGCAGACGCCGCGCGTCACCTGCGCCCTGCTGGTCGCCCCGCCTGATTTGAGCCAAGCCAATCTGCCGCCCGCGCTTTTGCCCTGGCAACGGCCGCTTCCCATCCGCGCCCTGCCATTCACAACAACCGTGGTGGCAAGCGCAGACGATCCGTATTGCAGCCCGCTTGCCGCGCAACACCTCGCCGAACGCTGGGGCGCCAGCTGCGTCAACCTGGGCGCACACGGCCATCTCAACACCGACTCCGGCCTGGGCGACTGGCCGCAAGGCCGCGCCCTGCTGCAGACCACCTTGCAACGTGGCAGACGCAATACAGACCCTTCTTCCGTTTGACCCGACTCAACCCACACCTCATGGCGACAAAAAAACCCAAAGGACTCGGCCGCGGACTGGATTCCCTGCTCGGCCCCTCCGTTGAACTGGCAGAACTGGACGCCGCCGCGCTGCGCGAGCTACGCCTCGATGACCTCGTGCCCGGCCGCTACCAGCCCCGCACCCAGATGGACGAAGGCGCGCTGTACGAGCTGGCGCAAAGCATCAAGGCACAGGGCGTCATGCAGCCCGTGCTGGTCCGCGCCCTGGCGGACGGCCGCTATGAAATCATCGCCGGTGAACGCCGCACCCGCGCCGCACGGCTGGCGGGGCTAGACACCGTACCAGCCCTGGTGAAAGACGCCGACGACCGTGCCACCCTGGCGATGGCGCTGATCGAAAACCTGCAGCGCGAAGACCTCAACCCGCTGGAGGAAGCCCGCGGCATCGCCCGGCTGATTGAGGAATTCGGCCACACCCACGAGCAGGCAGGGCAGGCCGTAGGCCGCTCGCGCACCGCCACCAGCAATTTGCTGCGCTTGCTCAATCTGGCCGACACGGTGCAGACCATGTTGCTGGCCGGCGATCTCGACATGGGCCATGCGCGTGCCCTGCTGGCGCTGGAAAAAGCACAGCAAGTCCAGGCTGCGCAACATATTCTGGCCAAGCGCCTGAGCGTGCGCGAGGCCGAGCGACTGGTCAGCAGAACGCAGCAGGAGCAGGGCACAGCCGCCTCGTCGAAAAAATCCAGTACGGCCAAACCAGCCAAAGATCGTGACTGGCAACGCCTGGAAGAAGAACTGTCCGAGCGCTACACCGCGCCCGTCGAAATTCGCAGCAAGGCGGTGCGCAAAGGACATCAGCGCGGCGAGATCGCCATTCGCTTTTCGTCGCTGGACGAACTCGACGGCCTGCTCGCCCTGCTTCGGGCCAACACTGCGGGGCAATGAGTCTTACTGCAACGCGGCCGACGCAGCGGCAAACGTGCAGGCGCAATGCCCGTCCGCCCGCGGCACCTCGCAACCCAGCGTCAACCAATAGGCGGCCAGGCGGCGGCAGACGATGCTCATTTCCGCACTGATTTGCGGATGCTGCTGCAAGGTTTGCAGATTGCGGCCAATTTTCTGGATGGCCGCCACGCTGGGCTTGTCGGCGTAAAACGTCATCAGCGCCAATGTTCCCGCCAGGAATGGCTCGGCGGAATCCGTCCTGTTTTCTGGTGTATTCGGCATAAAAAACGCATGGCTGGCATCTGTGCCGGAGGACAAGTCCACACAAGGGCTGGCGAGCAAAGCAGCGAGAAAGTAGAGCCAGGGCGAACGCGCCGTGGCTTATTTGGTCAAAATCAGCTTGTCCTGCCGAGTCAGGCGCAGTTGATAAGTCTGCCCCTGGTGGCTGATCTGCACCACCGCACCCTGCCGAAACAGCTCGCGCGAATGCAGCGTCAGCCCAGCGGCGGAGGCGTTTTTCGCTGGCGCGCCGCCCGGCACAGACCCCGGCAACTCCTTGCACAGCATGGTATTCATCGTGACCACTCCATCACGGCCCAGGTCAGCACGAGCACGGCCAACAAACTGAGCCCAAGTTCTGCATATCCCATCGATCTCACCCTCCAAGAAGCCATGACACCCTGGCACCATCGGCTGGGGACACATCACGCGCCCACAGGGCAGCGCGATGGAGACATCTTATTGCGAATAATTCTTATTTGTGGAATGGCCGCACGTCCTGTGGGGATTGCGCACCAGGCTCAAGGAACCGCAGGGGCGCTCTTCAGGCGCAATACATCTCGCTACGGTTGCGTCCGCACTGCTTGGCGCGATACATCGCCTGATCGGCCATGGACAAGACGGAATCAATGCTCTGGATCGGCGCGTCACACCCTGCAATGCCCAGACTCAGGCTGAGCCGCACCACACCGGCGGACGTCTGAAAGGGATGCGCCGCAACAAATTCGCGCATCCGTTCGGCGATCTCCAGCGCCTGCGCCGACCGAGCGTGCGGCAGCAGGATGCAGAACTCCTCGCCGCCCAGGCGCGCAAACACATCGCCGTCGCGCAGCAGCGCAAGCACCACCTGCGCAAACTCCACCAGCACTTCATCACCCACCGGATGACCATACCGATCATTGATCTGCTTGAAGTGATCCAGGTCGATCAGCATGACGCACGGCCCCAGCCCGCCCGCAGGCGCCTCCCGCATGGCGTGCTCCACCGCCGCAAAAAAGCCGCGCCGATTTTGCAGGCCAGTGAGCGGGTCGGTATAGGCCAGGGCGCGCAGTTGATGCTCCAGATTCTTCTGTGCGGAAATTTCCACCATCCCGGTGATCACGCAGTCTTCCCCGGCAAAACGCACCTGCTGCATGGAAACCAGCACCTCGACCGGCTGACCCTCGACCGTTTTCAGCCGCACCTCCACCTGACGCAACGCACCTTGCGTCTGCAGCCGTGCCAGCAGCAGTGCGCGCTGCGCTGGATCGGCGTAAAAGTCTGTGGTGAAAATGGCGTCGGACAGTCGATTGCCGGGGTCAATCAGCGTTTTGACGGCGGCGTTGAACCGCAGTACGCGGCCGTCGGCCAGACGCGCCAGCACCAAAGGCATCGGCGTGGCGTCGAACAGACGTTCCAGATTGTTTTCGCTCTGCTCGGCTTGCCGCCGCGCCTCCTTGGCAGCAAGTGCCTCGTGCTGCAACCGCCGCCGGTCGAGCCAGGCCAACCGCATGCTGCGGCTCAGCGACACCGCAATCTGCCACCCCGCCACATTGGCGAAGCCAAACAACACCACGGCAATGCTGACATATTTGGCGTCGAAATGCAGTGTGGTCCAGACCACGACCGCGAACAAGGCGGTGAACAGCCCCCCCAACCAAAGCGCCTCGCGCCGCAGAATGGGCACATAGGCGTAGCCCGCGAAAATCAGCGCCAGCGCCGTAATCGAGTGGTAGTCCGCGCTACCGCCATAAGACAGCACAACCAGCAGAAACAGCACCAGGATGCTCAACTCGAAGCCAAGCAACAACGCGGCGACCCGGCGCACATTGTCCACGCGCCTGGCCTTGCCCAGGCGGGCGAGCGTGAGGCCCCAGCCCAGAACGCCAAACCGCGCGAGCAGCAGGCTCCAGTACACCCAGGTTGCGCCCAGAACGGCCAGATCGGTGAAGGTGGCCGTGAGGAAGGCCAGTGCGCCGTAAAGCCCAATTTGCCGCACGCGCGGCCCCAGGCTCTCCCATTCCGCGCGAATGAACATCTCTTCCTGCGCCGCGTCCACGAACAAGCCGTCCGCGCCGATGCGCCATTCTGAGCCGTGCTCCAGAGGAGAGGAAGGAGATGCCATGAGGTTCGTCACACGAGGGGCGCAGACTGCATCCGTCAACGCCTCTGCGCAAATACAAGCCACCATCGTATTCGGATGGCAACACAACACCCACCCCTCCCAGCAGCGCGATGGTGGAATAGTTCACACAAGCGACATGTGTTCGGACCACTCCGCCAAAAACACCAACATTCGTCGTCTTCCGCAGTGAAAATCGAACTTCGCAATTCCGCCACAAGGCCTGCAGCTTCATGTCCGCCAGTCTGACAAGTCTTTCCCCAGAAAACGCCCCACCGCAGAATGCGCCGACGGCGCTGTTCGCGTTGAGCCAGACGCAGCAAGACATTTTGTTGCGCCAGGAATTGCTCGGCAGCGCCATTTACACCATCGGCCTGACCATCTCCATCGACGGCGCTCTGGACGTTGCCCTGCTGGAGCGCGCCATACAGGATGTCGCCGCCGCAGAACCCATGCTGCGCGCCCGGGTGAGCGCAGCGCCAAACGATGCGGGCCCGCACTGGCAAGTCTCCAGCGCACTGCCTTGGCGCCTGCACTACACCGACAGCTTCGCCCAGACCGGCTCCCCGCCGCTCGCGGCCCAGCACGCTGCGCGCCATATCGCCACGCTCAAGGCCGACGGCATCGACCCCGCTGGCCCAGCGCTCTGGCATATGGCCCTGTTCCGCACCGGCCCGGCGCGCTATGAATGGCTGCTGCGCTTCAACCACGTTCTCCTCGACGGCTACGGCGTCATGCTCGTTGGTCAGGGCATCGCGCGCCGCTACAACGCCCTCTTGCGCGGCGAAACCGCCGCCCTGGAGCCCGGCCCCGATTACGCCCGCTTTGTGGAACGCGAGCGCAACTACCTGCAGTCCCCCCGCTTTACGCGCGACCAGGCGTTCTGGCAAGCCAGCATGCCCCAGACTGACGCCTGCGCCAGCGCGTCTGCCGCGCCCGATCTGCAGGCACCGCCCACTCCGGTGCAACACCGCTGGTTGGTTCGCACATCGCCATGGCAGCGTTACCTGCAGTGGGCCGCGGCACAGGGCCTGTCCCCCGCGCAGGGGATGATTTTTTTCCTCGCCACCTATCTGGCCAAAGTGTCGGGGCAGACCGACATCCTGATCGGCATGCCGCTGCACAACCGCAAGGACGCCATCGACAAGCACACCGTCGGTCTGTTCACCAACACCCTGCCCCTGCTCCTGCACGCCAGCGCCTGCGCCACACTGCCGGATTTGATGCGCGCCCTGGCCGAAAACACCCGGCAGGTTCTGCGCCATCAACAGTATCCGCTCGACCGCACACTCACGCGCCAGCCACCCCGGCAAGGGGTTGCCGGCATGCATTTCGACCTGATGGTGTCGTTCGAGGATTTCGACCCGCGCACCACGCTCGGCACGGCGCGGCTCACCTTCGCCCCGTTCAGCGGCCATCCGGGGTTTGCCCCCGTCGCCGCCTACATCCGGCAATACGGAGACGCCGAACAACTCCCCATCGACCTCGTCCTCGACCCCAGGGCGCCCGCCGCCTTGCGGCACACCGCCTTCCTCTCCGAGCGGCTCGACCAGCATCTGGCCGAACTGCTCGCGCACCCGGACCGCACCCTGGGCGAGCACACGGTGCTCTCGCCGAAAGAACGCGCCGCGCTGCACGCCCTCCAGCCCACCGCCCGGCCGCGCCCGCAGCCGCAATGCCTGCATGCGCTGGTCAGCGAGCAGGCGCGCCGTACTCCGGCGGCTTGCGCCGTCCAGTTCGGCACGGTCAGGCTGCGCTATGCCGAGCTGGAGCAGGCGGCAAACCATCTGGCGCACACTCTGCGCGGCCTTGGCGTCGGCCGCGACGTGCTCGTTCCCGTGATGATGGAACGCCGCCCGGAACTCGTTGTGGCGCTGCTCGCCGTGCTCAAGGCCGGTGGCGCCTATGTGCCTCTCGATGCCGACGTGCCCACCGAGCGCCTGCGCCGCATCCTGCAAGACACCCAGGCGCAGATCGTGCTCACCCAGCCTGCGTTGCACCCGGCCATTCACGCCGCCAGCGCGCCGCAACGCCTGCACCTGCTCGACGCCGACATCCGGCCCACCGCCCCGGCCGATCCGCCGCCGGACACCAGCACCGCCGACGATCTGGGCCTGGTCATCTTCACCTCCGGCTCCACCGGACAACCCAAGGGCGTGATGATTGCGCACCGCGCCCTGTGCAACCACGCACTGTGGAATGTGGAGGCCGTGACGTTCGGGCCGCACGACCGGCTGCTGCAAAAGTCTGCATTGAGTTTCGACGCCGCCGTCTCCGAATTTTTCGTTCCCCTGCTTTGCGGCGCTGCCGTCCATCTCGCCCCACCCGGCCTGCAACGCGATCTGCCCGCGTTGCTGCAAGCCGTCATCCAGCACGGCATCACCCACCTCACCCTGGCACCATCCACCGCAAAGGCCCTGGTCGATGACCCCGCGCTGCCCGCCTGCACCAGCCTGCGCTATGTGCAATTCGGCGGCGAGCCACTGGAGGCCACCCTGGCCGCGCGGTTCCAGCGCCTGCTTCCCCACGCCCAGTTGCTGAACTTCTACGGCCCGAGCGAAACCACGGAAGACAGCGCCCTGTATGTGGTGCCCGGCCCCATCACCCAGACCCACGGCACTCTGCCGGTGGGCCGCCCCATCGACAACACCCGCATCGATGTGCTCGACGCACAACTGCGGCAAGTCCCGTTTGATGTGACGGGCGAAGTCTGCATTGCGGGCGACGGCGTGGCGCGCGGCTATCTCGGCCAAGACGCGCTCACCGCCGAGCGCTTTCTGCCAGACCCTTTCGTGACCGGCGCGCGGCTGTATAAAACAGGCGATCTGGGGTATTGGTCAGCGGAGGGACAACTCCACATCACGGGGCGCAACGACGATCAAATCAAAATCCGCGGCTTTCGCATCGAAATCGGCGAAATCGAGCGGCAACTCGCCAGCCATCCCGCCGTCGCGCAGGCAGCCGTCGTCCCCTGGATGGCCAGCGCGGACGACCCGCAACTGGCCGCCTATGTCGTGCTGCGCGACGGGCAGGAGCACACCCCGCTCAGCGCCCTGCGGCAAACCCTGCAAGCCAGACTGCCCCACTACATGATTCCCGGCGCCTGGCAAACCCTGCCCGCCATGCCGCTGACCGCCAGCGGAAAAATCGACAAACGCAGGTTGCCCGCCGCACAGCTTCACGCCGCGCCACAAGCGCAGCCGCGCCGCATGCCGCGCAGCCCGGTGGAACACACCCTGTGGGCCATCTGGAGCGAGGTGCTGCAGACCAACGACTTCGGCGTGGACGATCACTTTTTCGACCTGGGCGGCCACTCGCTCACCCTCACCCAGGTACGCTCGCGCATCCAGGCGCGCTTCGGCCTTGAGCTGCCGCTGGCCGATCTGTTCACCCACCTGCGCATCACCGAGCTGGCGCAGCACATCGCGCAGCAGCAGCGCGGCAGCGGCCTCGCCGCCGCCATCTCCCCCGTGCGGCGCGACGCACCTTTGCCCGCCTCGCTGTCGCAACGCCGCATGTGGGTCACCCAGCATTTCCACCCGGAATCGGTCGCCTACAACGTCACCGCGTCCGTCCAGCTTCAAGGGCCGTTTGACGCCGCCTTGTTCCGCCAGGCCCTTGGCCTGCTCATCGCAAGGCACGAAGCCCTGCGCACCCGGTTTACCCTGGACGATCAGGAGCCGATGCAGATCATCCTGCCAAGCCTGCCCCCCGCGCTGGAGCACATCGATCTGCGGGCGCTGGAGCCCCATGCGCGCGAACCCGCCGCAAGGCAGGCGGCATCGACCCTCATGGCACAGCCGTTCGACCTGACCGTCGCTCCCCTCTACCGCGTCTGCATCATGCAGTTGAGCGAAGACGCCCATGTGCTGTTCTGGGTACTGCACCACGCCATCGCCGACAACTGGGCGCTGGCCGTGCTCTCGCGCGACGCCATGCAGCTCTACGCCGGCCTATTGCAAGGCCAGACCGACCCGGCCGATATGGGGCTGCCCCCTCTGCAGATCCAGTACGCCGACTACGCCGCCTGGCAGCGCAGCGCCCCCGTCACCGCGGCGCGCGCAAGCCACCTTGCCTACTGGATGCAACGCCTGCAAGGCATGCGCGATCTCCCCCTGCCCACCGATCACCCCCGCCCGGCGCAGCCCAGCTTCGCAGGCAAAACCCTGCACATCGCCCTGCCCGAGCCCCTCCAGCAAGCCCTGCGCCGCCACTGCGCCCGCCACGGCGTCACGCCCTTCATGCTGCTGCTGGCCAGCTTCAACGTGCTGCTCGCACGCATGACCCGCAGCACAGACATCGCCGTCGGCGCGCCCATCGCCAACCGTCACCATGCCGCCACCGAACAACTTGTGGGCACGCTGGTCAACACCCTGGTGATGCGCAACACGGTCGAGGCGAGCGCCAGCTTCGACCAGCTCATGCAGCAGGTGCGCCAGACCGCGCTGGACGCCTATGCGCACCAGGACGCGCCGTTCGACGAACTGGTCGAGCACCTTGCGGCCCAGCGGGCCGACCATCCGCAAGGCCTGGTGCGCGTGCTGTTCAATGTGCTCAACGCCCCCATCGGCAAACTGGCCGACGTGCCCTTCACCTACACCGCGTTCCACTTCGACCGCGTGGCGGCGCAGTTCGACCTGTCCATCCACATCGACACCGAGTTCACCCAGCGCATTTACCTCGAATACGCCACCGAGCTGTTCAGCGCAGAAACCGCCCAGCGCCTGCTCGACAGCTATGTGTTCCTCACCGAACAGTTGCTCGCCCAGCCCGACCGGCCGCTGTCCGCCCACGCCCTGCTCACCCCGCCGCAGCGCGCCCTGCTTGCCCAGTGGAACGCCACCCAGGCCGACGACCCCGCTCACCGCACCCTGCCCCAATACCTGCAGCTCGACGCCGCAGACAAGCGCGACCGGCTCGCCCTCACCGACGCCCACGGACGCCATCTGCGCTACGGCGAACTGCACGCCCGCGCCCTCGGCATCGCCCATCTGCTGCGGCAGCAGGGCATCGGCCGCGGCGACCGCGTGGGGCTCTGCCTGGACCGCCAGGCCGACATGCTCGCCGCCCTGCTGGGCGTCCTGCACGCCGGCGCGGCCTATGTACCCTTAGACCCCGGATTTCCCATCGAACGGCTGCGTTACATGGCAGGCGACGCGCAGTTGCGCTGCATCCTCACCCAGACCGCGCTGCTGCCGCTGTTGGCCGACAGCAGCGCGCCACAACGCGCGCTCGACAGTCCCGATCTGGCCGCGCTGCGTGCCAACCTCGCCCCGCCTGCCGATCCCCTCCGCGACGCCCGGCCGGACGACCCGGCCTACATGATCTACACCTCCGGCTCCACCGGACAGCCCAAGGGCGTGCTCGTCCCGCACCGCGCTGTCGTCAACTTTCTGCACAGCATGGCGCGCACGCCCGGCCTGCAGGCGGGTGACGCGCTGCTCGCCGTCACCACCCTGTCCTTCGACATCGCCGTACTCGAACTGCTGCTGCCCCTGGCCACCGGGGCGCGCGTCGTCCTGGCCGACCACGCACAGGCCCGCGACCCCTACGCCCTGCGCAACCTGCTGCAGAGCAGCGGCGCCACCGCGCTACAGGCCACGCCGTCCACCTGGCGCATGCTGCTCGAATCCGGCTGGCCCGGCAACCGGCAATTGCGCGCCTTCATCGGCGGCGAAGCCCTGCCCGCCGATCTCGCCCCACGCCTGCTGTCCACCTGCGCCGAAGTCTGGAATCTGTATGGCCCGACCGAAACCACCGTCTGGTCCACCTGCTGGCGCGTGCAGCCGCGGCAGCCCATCGTCATCGGGCGGCCCATCGCCAACACCCAGGTCTGGGTACTCGATCCGCAAGGCCAGCCCTGCCCCATCGGCACACCGGGCGAGATCCACATCGGTGGCGCCGGCGTGGCGCTCGGCTACTTCCAGCGCCCGGAACTCAGCGCCGAGCGCTTCATCCCCGATCCCTTCCGCACCGATGCCGCCGAGCCGACTCTGCAGACGCTCTACAAAACCGGCGACCTGGGTCGATGGCGGCATGACGGCCAGCTCGAACACCTCGGCCGCCTCGACCATCAAGTCAAGGTGCGCGGCTTTCGGATCGAGCTGGGCGAAATCGAAACCGCCCTGCGCGCGCAAGCCGGTGTCGCCACCTGCGTGCTCGCCACTTACGCCCCGGCAGCCGACGACGTGCGGCTGGTCGCCTACGTCGTGGCCACGCCCGGCGTTGCCGCCCCGAAGCCTGCCGCATTGCGCCAGGCGCTGCGCGCTCGCCTGCCCGACTACATGGTGCCGCAACACATCGTGCTGCTCGACGCCCTGCCGCTGCTGCCCAACGGCAAGCTCGACCGCGCCGCGCTGCCTCCGCCCCAACACAGCACGGCCGCGCCCGAAACGCTCCGCACCGCCAGGCTGCCAGGCACTGCCGAGGAACTCCGCATCGCCGCCATCTGGCGCGATCTGCTGGGCGTGGAGCGCGTACTGCTCACCGACAATTTTTTCGACCTCGGCGGCCATTCCCTGCTGGCCATGCGCGCGGTCATCGCCATTGAGCAGCAGCTCGGCTGGCACGTTGCCCCGCGCCGCCTGATTTTTGAAAGCCTGGGACAACTCGCCCGCCCCAGCGCAACCGCCGCCCAGCGCCAAACGGCCTGAGCGCGCTGAACAACGCCGCGATGCCCGCGCCGTGCAGAGAGCCGCCAATATGAGCCCGCCCGGCATACCCGCCACCGACGCCCTTGGGCAGACCTTTGCCGCAGTCGGGGCGCAGGCGCGCATCGCCAGCCTGGTGCCCAGCCTCACCGAAACGCTGATTGCCCTCGGGCTGCAACAACAGCTCGTCGCCCGCACCGGGTTCTGCGTGCATCCACGCGCCGATGTCCGCGCCATTCCCAAAGTGGGCGGCACCAAAGACGTTCACCTGGACGCCCTGCGCGCACTCCAGCCCACGCATGTGCTGGTCAACATCGACGAAAACACCCGCGACACCGTGCAAGCGCTGCGGGCGTTCGTGCCTCAGGTCATCGTCACCCACCCGCAAAGCCCGCAAGACAACCTCGACCTGTTCGCGCTGCTCGGCACCACGTTCAGCGGCGTCCACGGTGTCGCATCACGCGCCGAGGCCTTCCGCCGCAACCTGCTTGCCGTATTGGACGATCTTCACACCAGCCGCTTTGCCGCGCGCAAGGTGCTTTACCTGATCTGGCGCGCCCCCTGGATGACTGTCGCCCGCGACACCTACATCAGCCGCAGCCTCGCCACCGTCGGCTGGCACACCCTTCCCGACGTGCTCGGCGGCGACGGCCTGCACCAGCCCGGCAGCACCCGCTACCCAAGCTTCGACTGGTCTGCAGACTGGCTGAACGCGGTGGACTGCGTGCTGCTCTCCAGCGAACCCTACCGTTTCGGCGCCGCACACGCCAGCGAGGTGCGCACTCTGCTCGCCGCCCGCGACCTGCACCCCGAGGTGCATTGCATCCCCGGAGAGTGGGCCAGCTGGTATGGCGTGCGCGCCATCGACGGCCTGCGGCAACTCGCCGCCACCGCACGCGCCAAGCATCCCTGATCCGCGCGAGGAGCGTTCACAAACGCGAGCGCGCAAACACGCTGCGGTGGCGCTGCGCCCCAAACTGCCAGGCCAGCAAGGCAAACCCCACCAGCGGCACCAGCGCATCACTCAGGCCGAACGGACTGTCCAAACCCGCCGACTTGCCCAGCAGACCGCCGATGATCCACACCGACGGCCCGATGAGCGCCGCAAGCCGCATGCCCAGCCCGCCCCAGGCGCTGGCGAAGCCGACCACGGCAAACCCCAGCGCGGCCAGTCCCAGCTGAAACCGCAGCGGGCTGGCCGCCGCCTGCGGCACCCACAGTTGCGCACCCACCCACAGAAACCCCACGCCAATGGAGCACAACAAAAACCAGCGCAGCACCACTTGCGCCTGGCGCAATTCGTGTGGCGTGCGCGCGCTCATCAGCAGCGACAGGCCGGCCAGCACCAGCCCGATCAACACCAGGGACAGCGCGCGGTACTCCAGCGCCCAGTGCAAAACCTGCGTCATGCCCTCTCCATTGCGTCGTCAAAGTTGCGCATCGCAGCCGGTGCGGTCTTCTATGCCCACATCGAGCGCCACCAGAAAACGCGACACCATGTTGTACGCGGCAATCACCCCCACCAACTCCACCACCTGCTGTTGCGGCAGCAAGGCGCGGATGGCCGCGAAATGCGCCTCGCTCACCCGCACCCGCCGCGTCATGTCATAGGTGACGGCCATCACCGCGCGCTCCTGCGGGGAAAACGCCAGGCGATTTTCCACCGCCGCTGGAATGTCATGCAGCAGCGCGAGTTGCTCCGCGCTGCCACCGGCGTCCAGAAAAGGCTGCGTGTGATGGATGAATTCGTAGTCCGCCCCGTTGAGCCTTGCCACCACGCAGATGGCGAGTTCACGCAACACAGCGTCGAGCGCGAACTCGCCGCGCACCGCGCCCAGCAGACCATTCCAGCCCCGCGCAAACGCCGGGCTGTGCAGCAACATGCGATCGAGATTGAGCAACTCGCCGCCGCGCCGCTGCCGAATGGCAGCAACCAGATCTTCGGGCTCGGCGTGGTGTGGCGGCAGATAGGCGATACGCGGCATGATTGATGGAACGCAAAAAATGACACTGGGCTGCAATGTAGCCTCAAACCCGCCCGCAAGGAAACCTCCAGGCACTCAACACCGGTGCCGTGGAGCCACTTGAAAAGCCTTGCGCGCCGCCGCATGTTGTTTACAGTTCTTTCCGCGAGAAACCGCCATGCTCGTCGTCTGCCCCCACTGCGCCACCCTCAACCGCGTTCCCGATGACCGCCTGCAAGACGCCCCCGTCTGCGGGCAGTGCGGCCAGCAAATCCTGCCGTCTGCGCCCATCCCCCTGACCGACGCCAGCTTTGAACGCTTCATCGCCAAGAGCGAACTGCCGGTGGTGGTGGATTTCTGGGCCGAATGGTGCGGACCCTGCAAGATGATGGCGCCGCAGTTCGACCAGGCCGCCAAACTGCTGCAGGGCCGCGCCGTGCTGGCCAAAGTCGAAACCGACGCCAATCCGCAAGTCTCGGTGCGCAACCGCATCCGCAGCATCCCCACCCTGGCGCTGTACCGGGGCGGGCAGGAAGTCAAACGCCAGTCCGGCGCCATGCCGGCGCAGGAACTCGTGCGCTGGGTCGGGGTGTAAGGACGGCGGCAGAACGCCGCCGCACGTTCAGCGCGGCGACTTGGCGGCAGTCCCGGCTCGCTTCGTCGCAGAACGCGCCGTCTTTTTTACAGCCGGTTTGACAGTCGGCTTCGCGGCCGACTTTGCTGCTGATGTCGATGTCGTTGCCGATGCCGATTTCCCGGCCTCGTCGGCCGCTTTCGCCGCAGCGTTTGGCGCCGCCGTCCCCTCCTGCATCGCCTTGGTTGCCAGTTCGGTGAACTGCTGCGTCATGGTGTTCCACCACTGCACCGGGTCGAACAGTGGCGTCGTTGCAGACTCCGCCTGCCGCTGCGCCTCGGCGGTCGATGTCGCTTCCGCGCCCTGCGCTGCCACCGTTTCCTTCGGCGACGGTTCGGCCACCATGCCTTTGGCGAAAGACTGCAAGTCCACATTCATCGACTTGAGTGCGTGCAGGGTCATGCGCTGCACCTCCAGCGCCTGAATCATGTTCTGAGTCATGCGCGCGTTGGTTTCCAGCCAGCTCAGCACGGCCTTGAGATCGGTGATCTTCTGCTCAATTTCCTCCACGTCCAGGGTGGGTGCCACCCAGTTGGCGAACTGCGACGGCATGCCCGTGCCTTTGAGCATGGTCTGAAAAAATTCCATTCCGGGAATGAAGTCCTTGAACTCCGGGGTCTGTGCCATGGCGGTCTCCGCGCGCGGTGTGCGCTGCGTCTGCAGCATACGCGTGCAGTGCCCGCACGAAAAGCCGTTCCGGCCCGCGGCAGGCCGCATTCCCCCGGCAAAATAGCGCCCATGCCGCCGCTCCCAGCCGCCCTCGCCACGCAGCGTCCGCTCGCGCACGGCCGCGTTCCGGGTTGGCACGCATGACGCCGCCTCGGGGTTTGCGTGCGCGCCCGGGCTGGCTGGCCATCCTGCTGCTCGCCTTGCTCGTGCTCACCCTGCATGGGGCCGCGCTCGACTGGCTCGGCGCCGCCTTTCAGCCCCTCGCCGCAGGCCGCCTGCCCGAGCCGGTCTA
>JAFGXB010000223.1 GCA_016936875.1 Burkholderiaceae bacterium
AACTCGGCCACACCCACACACTCGCCGTGGTCTACGTCGCCACCAGCGCCATGGCGCGAGAAACCGCCATGCAGTTCTTCACCCGCGCAGGCGTCGAAATTGGCGTGGCTTCCACCAAAGCGTTCACCACCCAGCTCGTCGCGCTCTACCTGCTGAGCGGCGCGCTGGCCCGCGCCAAAGGCCGACTGCGCGATGCAGACGAAGCCGCCATGCTCTCCTCGCTGCGCCACCTGCCCGCCGCCGTGCAAAGCGTGCTGGCGCTGGAGCCGCAGATCATCGCCTGGGCCGAACAGTTCGCCCGTCGCGAAAACGCCCTGTTCCTCGGGCGCGGCATGCACTACCCCATCGCCCTCGAAGGCGCGCTCAAGCTCAAGGAAATCACCTACATCCACGCCGAGGCCTACCCCGCAGGCGAACTCAAACACGGCCCGCTGGCCCTGGTGACAGAAGCCATGCCGGTCGTCGCCGTCGCCCCGCACGACGCCCTGCTCGGCAAGCTCAAGAGCAATCTGCAGGAAGTGCGCGCCCGCGGCGGCGAGCTGTATGTCTTTGCCGATCTCGACGGCCAGATCGAGGCCAGCGAAGGCGTGCACCTCATCCGCCTGCCAGAACACTACGGCGCGCTCTCCCCCATCCTCCACGTCGTCCCCTTGCAGCTCCTCGCCTACCACACCGCCACCGCACGCGGCACCGATGTGGACAAGCCACGCAATTTGGCCAAGAGCGTGACGGTGGAGTGATTGGCCAGTTGCGGCACCCGCCTGTGCTGGAGGTGAGCCGCCGCGCCGTGAACAGGCCTTCCAGCAGACTGACGCGCGTCAGCCGGTTCTAACCGCACCGCCCTGCGCCACCCGCATCACGCTGAACAAGGCGCCCAACGCCGCCATGGCGGTGACGACGAGCAGGCCAACCCGAGGCGCATGGGCTGCGGCCACCAGGTGAAACACCAGCGAGCTGGCCACCGCGCCCGCGGTCTGGCCGGACAGCCGCGCGGTGGCCTGCATGCCACCAGCCGCCGCGCTGCGCGCCCGGGGTGCGGCGAGCAGCATATTGCGGTTGTTCGGCACCTGGAAGAAACCAAATCCCAGACCGCACAGCACGGTGCTGGCCACGAGGGGCAGCAGGCGCTGCTCTTGCGTCATCCAGGCGGCCAGCAGGAGACCGGTGGCCAGGCAGACGGCGCCGAAGGTGCACAGCGCCGCGGTGGACACGCGGTCGGCAAGTCGACCGGCAAGCGGTGCGGCCACGGCCACCGTCAAGGGCCAGGGGGTCAGCGCCAGACCGGTGACGAGGGCGCTTTCGCCGAGGCGGTTCTGGAAGTCGAAGACCAGGGCGACGATGCCCGCGATCTGCGCGCCGAAGCAGCAGATCGAGGCGAGCACCGACAGCCGGAACGTCGGCACGCGCAGCAGATCCAGCGGAATGAGCGGCGCGTCAACCCGCCATTCACGCACAACCAGCGCGGCAAACGCTGCAGCAGCCACCACCATCAGCACGACACCTTCCGCTGGCGAGATCGCGAGCCGGTCCACACCGAGCACGAGCATGGCAAAGCCCAGCGCGTTCAGGGCCATGCTGAACAGATCGAGCGGTTTCGTCGTGGTCACGCCGCGGGGCAGACGGCGCAGCGCCAGCAGGGTGAGCAGACCGACCGGCAGGTTGACGGCAAACAGCCAGCGCCAGTCGGCCAGTGACAAAATCACCGCGCCAATCGTGGGCCCGGCTGCCGAGGACAGGGCGACGGTCAATGCGGTCCAGCCGATGGCCTGGCCCAGCATGCGCTGCGGCACGATGGCCCGAAGTAAAGCGGCGTTGAGCGCCATGATGCTGGCGCCGCCCAGGCCCTGGATGAAACGCGCAGCCACCAGCCAGCCGAAGCTCGGTGCCATGACGCACAGCGCCGAGGCCAGAGTGAACACCGCGACACCGCCGATATACAGCCGACGATGCCCGACGCGGTCGCCAATGGCCGCGCAGGGAAACAGCGCCATGACCAGAGCCATCTGGTAGGCGGTGACCACCCAGATCGCCTGCGACGCGCTGATCTGCAACTCCCTGGAGAGGGTGGGCAGGGCGACGTTGACGATGGTGCCGTCCAGCACGACCAGCACCGTGGCGAGCAGCACGCCAACCAGCGCCCAGAGCTGCTCCGGTTCAAGGGAGCCGCTGGCGTCGGCCTGCGGATGGGGTGTTGCATCGCCGCGAGGCAGAGTCGGCTTGCGAAAAGCGGGAAGTTGCATGACAGGAAGGAAGGCTGCTGAATATGCAGAGCACTCTATCAGTCGGCATTTACAGGCGCCAGACGCAAATCTTGCAAGTTATAGTTGCACCAAACGCCCTAGCTGCGCGACCTGCCGCCCTGCCCCGATGGACCTCAATCTGCTTCCCGTGCTGGATGCGCTGCTGAGCGAATGCAGCGTGACAGCGGCCGCGCGGCGGCTCAACCTCAGCCCGTCGGCCATGAGCCGGGCGCTCACCCGCTTGCGCTCCCTCACCGGCGACCCCTTGCTGGTACGCGCCGGACGCGGTCTGGTGCTCACACCGCACGCCGCGCAGTTGCGCAGCCAGGTGCCCGGCCTCGCCCGGCAGATCGAGGACCTGCTCAGGCCAGCCCGCCAGACGCTCGACCTGGCGCAGCTCGACCGCACCTTCACCCTGCGCGCCAACGAAGGATTCATCGATGTGTTCGGCGGGCCGTTCGCCTCTGCCCTGGCCCGCCAGGCGCCGCAGGCGCGGGTGCGGTTCGTGCTCAAGGCCGACAAGGAGGCGCGCCATCTGCGCGAAGGTCTGGCCGACCTGGAGATCGGCGTGATGGGCCGCGACGCCGGGCCCGAGGTGCGCCTCCAGGCGCTCTACCGCGACCGCTTCGTCGGCGTGGTGCGCGCTGGCCATCCGCTGCTGGATGGCCCGGTCACGCCGCAGCGGTATGTGGCTTTTGGCCATGTCGTGGCCTCCCGGCGCGGACGGGCGCAAGGGCCGGTCGACGCCGCGCTTGCCAGCCTCGGTCTGCAGCGCAACATCCAGATGATGGTGCCCGGTTTTCCTGCGGCCCTGGGAATCGCGCGCGATTCCGATCTGGTCGCGCTCGTCCCGAAGTCGTTTCTGCGCGGCTCCACGGCGGCTGGCGCCCAGGGCGCCGCCGGAGTCCAGACTTTCGCGCTGCCCGTGGAGACCCCCACCATCACCATCTCGCAGATGTGGCACCCGAGTCAGGACGCCGATCCCGCCCATCGCTGGCTTCGCGCCCTGACCCGCGAGATCTGCCATCAGGAGCCGCCCCATGATTGATGATTGACACGCGCGAACGCTCCGTGCCGACGTGAGCCCAGGTTAGATCTGCGGCGGCTCCTGCATCAGCGCGACCTGTTCGCGCAACTCAAGAATGCGGTCTTGCCAGTAGCGCGCGCTGCCAAACCAGGG
>JAFGXB010000224.1 GCA_016936875.1 Burkholderiaceae bacterium
CCGCCGAGCCGCCTCAAGGCGGCGGCAGCCCCCTCGGGGGGCAGAGAGGGCGCAGCCCGAACGTGGGGGCCCCATAACCATGGCAGGCATCGGCTTCGAGCTACGCAAACTGCTGCGCACCGAGTCCTACCTCGGGCTGCTGCGGGCCTACACCTACGCCTCGATCATCAGCTCCGGGCCGTGGGTGTTTTCCATCATCGGCCTCATTGCGGTGGGCCTGCTGTCTCTGGGCGTCGTCACGCCAGACGTGCTCATCACCCAGTTCCAGGTGACGGTCACTTATCTCATCATGGCCTCACTTATCCTCACAGGCGGGCTGCAACTGGGCTTCACCCGCTGGGTGGCCGACCGGCTGTTCGAGAAGCGCAAGGAAGACATCGCGCCGGCTTATTTCGGCGTGGTGCTGGTGACCACGGCAGTCAGCGGCGGACTGGGCTGGCTGGTGGCACTGCTGGGCTTTGACGGCGTGAGCAATCTCTACCGGGTGCTCATCGTGGTGGGCCTCACCCTGCTGTCGAATCTGTGGATCACCACGGTGTTTCTGTCGGGGCTGAAGCAGTACCGCGCCATCGTCGGTCTGTACGCGCTGGGCTATGGCATGTCGGTGCTGCTGTCGTACTTCGCCCGGCCCTGGGGGCTGGACGGCCTGCTGCTGGGCTTTCTCGGCGGACAGTTCGTCATGTGGGTGCTCATGCTCTGGCTGGTGCTGCGCAACTTTCCGGTGTCACGCCCCATCACGCTGGCCTGCTTTCGCCCCCGCCAGATGTACCTCTCGCTCATCGCGGGCGGCGTGCTCTACAACCTCGGCGTCTGGGCGGACAAGCTCACCTTCTGGTTCACCACGGGCACCTCCACCCCGGTCATCGGCCCACTGCGCGCCTCCACCATCTACGACTTGCCGGTGTTTCTCGCCTATCTGTGCGTCATTCCGGGCATGGGCATTTTTCTGGTGAAGTTCGAAACCGATTTCGTCGAGTGGTACGACAAGTTCTACACCGCCGTGCGCGAAGGCGGTGCGCTACAAGACATCTCTCGCTATCACGACGGCATGCAGGGCGTGGTACGCGAGGGGCTCTATCAAATTCTCAAGGTGCAGGCGCTCACACTGCTGGCGGTCTACACCTTTGTGCCCGCGCTGTTTTCCTGGATCGGCATCAGCAGCCTTTACATCCCGCTGTTTCTGGTGCAGGCCGTGGCGGCAAGTTTTCAGGTGATGCTGCTGGCCGTGCTCAACGTGTTCTATTACCTTGACCGCAGGCGCGATGTGATGGTCATCACGGCCACGCTGACAGTGCTGAATTTTGCGCTGAGCGTGCTGTCCATCCACCTCGGCCCGGCCTTCTTCGGCTACGGCTTCGGCGTGGCCCTGCTCATCACGCTGATACTGGGCATGCTGTTGCTGCAACGGCTGTTCCGCAAGCTGGAATACCAGACCTTCATGCTGCAGTAGCCCCACCGAGCAAGGCAGCAAACCGCCTGTTTTGAGACTAGAGTTCAGGAATCACAAAACAGGAGATTCATCATGCTGGTCCAAAAGATCCATCATGTGGCTTACCGCTGCAAGGACGCGCTGCAGACCGCGCGCTGGTACACGCAGCATCTGGACATGAAACTCGTGCTGTGCATTGCCGAAGACACCGTGCCATCCACCGGCGAGGCCGATCCCTATATGCACATCTTCCTCGATGCCGGGCAGGGCAACATCCTCGCCTTTTTCGAGCTGCCCACCCAGCCTGAAATGGGGCGCGACCCCAACACTCCCGTCTGGACGCAGCACCTCGCGCTGGAGGTCGGCTCCATGGACGCACTCCTCGCCGCGAAGAAGCGCCTGCAGGATGCGGGCATCGAGGTGCTCGGCCCCACCGACCACGCGCTGTTCCAGTCCATCTACTTCTTCGATCCCAACGGCCATCGCCTGGAACTGGCGTGCAATACCGCCAGCCCCAAGATGCTGGCCGCGCTCGACGCCGTGAAGTGGGACATGCTCGAAGAATGGGGCCAGACCCGCAAGGCCCCCAAGCACGCCGCCTGGATGCATGACGGCCGCTACAAGGAGATGTTCCAGTGAGGCTGGCCACGCTGAAGACCTCAGCCCCGGACGGCCAACTGGTCGTGGTCAACGACACCCTGACGCAGTGCCAGCCCGTGCCCGAGATCGCCCCAACCCTGCAGGCCGCGCTTGACGACTGGGCGCGCTGCGCACCCATGCTGCGCGACGCAGCGCTTGCCCTGCAAGCCGGGACTGCGCGGCACGCCCAGCCGTTTGATGCCGCCGCCTGCCACTCGCCCTTGCCGCGCGCCTACCAGTGGGCCGACGGCTCGGCCTACGTGAATCACGTCGAGCTGGTGCGCAAGGCGCGCGGCGCGGAGATGCCGCCCAGCTTCTGGACCGACCCGCTGATGTACCAGGGCGGCTCCGACTCGTTCCTCGGCCCGCGCGATCCGATCCAGATGGCGGACGAGGCCTGGGGCATCGACTTCGAGGCCGAGATCGCCGTCATCACCGACGACGTGCCGATGGGCGTCGATGCCGACGCGGCGCGGCGCCACATCAAGCTGATCCTGCTGGTCAACGACGTGTCGCTGCGCAACCTCATCCCGGGCGAGCTGGCGAAAGGCTTCGGCTTCTTCCAGTCCAAGCCGAGCAGCGCCTTCTCGCCGGTGGCCGTGACGCCGGAAGAACTCGGCGCGGCCTGGGACGGCGGCAAGATCCATCTGCCGCTGGCGACACATCTCAACGGCCAGCTGTTCGGCAAGCCCAACGCCGGAATCGACATGACCTTCGATTTCGGCCAGCTGATCGCGCACGCCGCGCGCACCCGCCCGCTTGCCGCCGGCACCATCATCGGCTCCGGCACCGTTTCCAACAAAGGCGCGGACGGCAGCCCCGGCAAGCCGGTGGCGCAAGGCGGCGCCGGCTATTCCTGCATCGCCGAGC
>JAFGXB010000225.1 GCA_016936875.1 Burkholderiaceae bacterium
GCGGGTCGGCGAGCCGACCCTGGGGGCTCTTACTCCGCCGCAGGACGATCGGCGAACTCCAGTGCCGCTGAGTTGATGCAGTAGCGCAGGCCGGTCGGGTTGGGGCCGTCGGGAAAGACATGGCCGAGGTGGGCTCCGCATTGCCCGCACTGCGCCTCGGTACGCACCATGCCGTGGCTGATGTCGCGCACTTCGCGGATGACGGCCTGCTCGGTGGGCTGCCAGAAGCTCGGCCAGCCGCTGCCCGACTCGAATTTGGTGCGTGAATCGAACAGCGGCGTGCCGCAGCAGACGCAGCGGTAGATGCCGTCGCCATGATGGTCCCAGTACAGGCCGGTGAACGGCGGTTCGGTGGCGCTGCAGCGGGTGACGCGGTATTGCGTGTCGCTGAGTTTGCTGCGCCAGACGGCATCGTTTGGATCTTCGGCGGGGGGCTTGGACATGGCGTTTCCTTTCAGGATGAGCAGGACAGGCAGGCAGGCGGCGCATCGTCCGCGGGGGGCTCGGTGTAGTGTGCGGGAAGCGTTTGCGCGTCGAAGGGGTGGCGCAGTGCGGCGAGCAACTGCCGCACTTCCGCGAAATCTCCTTCTTCGGCCCGGGCGATCGCAGCCTGTGCGAGATGATGGCGCAACACCATGGCGGGGTTGACCGCATCCATGGCTTTTGCTCTGGCGGAGTCATCGCGCGGCTCGGTGCGCAGGCGGGCACGGTAGTGCGCGACCCAATCGGTGAAGCGCGACGGATTGTGGCGGAATTGCGTGGCCAGTCCCGCCGGTATTTCCGTTTGCGGATTGGCTGCAAGCTGGGAAAGCAGGCGGAAGGTTCGGGTCCAGTCGCTGCGGTTGGACTCCATGGCGTCGAGCAGTTCCTGGAACAGATCACCATCGCCGGGCTGCGGTTGTTCCAGGCCGAGTTTGGCGGCGAGCTGCTGTTGCATGGCTCGCACATACTGCGGGCGGAAGGCGTCAACTGCCTCAAGCGCGTGCTCGGGCTTGTCGATCAGCGGCAGCAGGGCCTGGCCGAGCGCCAGCAGATTCCAGTGCGCCACCGCGGGCTGCCGTCCATAGGCATAACGCCCCCCACGGTCGGTGGTGTTGGGGGTGTGCAGGGGGTTGTAGGCATCGAGGAAGGCGAAGGGGCCATAGTCGATGGTCCAGCCCAGGATGGACATATTGTCCGTATTCATCACCCCGTGCACGAAGCCGACCGACTGCCAGTGGGCGATGAGCGCGGCCGTGCGCGCCACCACCCACTGCAGCAGGGCAAGGGCGGGCTGCGGAGCGGCAGCGCACTGTGGGCAATGGCGCGCAATGATCCAATCGGTCAACTGGCGCAACTGCGCGGTCTGGCCGCTATAGCTGAAATGCTCGAAATGGCCGAAGCGCACAAAGCTCGGCGAGAGCCGCGTCAGCATGGCCGCAGTTTCCATGCGCTCGCGGCGCACCGGCCTGCTCGAACCAACCAGGCACAGCGCCCGCGTGGTGGGTACGCCCAGCGCCGCCATCGCTTCCGAGCACAGAAACTCGCGGATGGACGAACGCAGCACCGCCCAGCCATCGCCCATGCGAGAAAAGGGGGTGAGGCCGCTGCCTTTGAACTGGACTTCCCAACTCGGGATACTGTCGCTGCGCTGTTCACTACGGCAATCAGACCAATCGCCCAGCAGCAGGGCTCGGCCATCGCCAAGCTGTCCGGCCCAGTTGCCGAACTGGTGGCCGGCATAGACGGTTGCGCGACTGTTGCCCCTGATCGCCTCGATATGCCCGCCGAAGGCCAGCGCCCAATCGTGCTCTTCGCCCGCGTTGCGCGGCGGCTCCAGGCCCACCAGCGCCGCCGCCTCGGCGCTACTGGCCACCAGCACCGGATCGGGCAGGGGGGTCACCGCCACGGGCAAACTGAAGTCGCTTCCCAGCGCCGCGTAGGACTGGGTGAGAGGCGGCCAGCGTTGCGCGGTTTGCGCGGGATCTGGCCGTGCGGAATGGGTTTGGAAATCCGGTGAGACGAGGGTCATGCGCGCATTTTCGGAGAAAGCCGGTGTCCGAGAGAGCAACGGGGTATCCTTGCCGTCCTCACACCCTGATAGTCGACGATCACCATGCGCCTACAACATCCTCCCGCGCAAGGCCAGGTGAGTGCGCAAGCCGTCATTGATCTCCCGTTTGGGCGCATGGGTTTGCATTGCTCTGAACGGGCGGTGGTCCTTCTGGAGTACCTCGCGCCAGACACCCCGCTGATGCCGCCGGGCAGCGCGCTGTGCCGTGAGCTGGCGGCGCAGTTGCGCGCCTATTGCAACAACTCCGCGCACCGCTTCGACTTGCCGCTGGAGCTGGCTGGCACGGCGTTTCAGCGCCGCGTCTGGGCGTTGTTGCAGGACATTCCTTCTGGACAGACGCGCACCTATGGCGATGCGGCCCTGGAGTTGCATAGCGCGGCACGCGCGGTGGGACAAGCCTGCGCGGCCAACCCTTACGCCCCGATCGTGCCGTGCCACCGCATTGTGGCGCGCGCCGGTCTGGGGGGCTTTGCGCACTCCACCGCAGAAGACGGCCATCTGCTGGCCATCAAGCGCTGGTTGCTGCAGCACGAAGGCCCGTTTCATCCCGTTGCCCCGATCGACCATGCCTGAAGCCTCTGCGCACGCCGACTGGCCGCCCGCTCCGGTTGCGTGCGCCGCGGTGATCGACCGGTTCTGCGATGCCCTCTGGCTGGAGGACGGCCTGTCGCCCAATACGCTGGCCGCCTATCGCCGCGATCTCACCCTGCTGGCCCGTTGGCTGGCCTTCACGCGGCGGCCCGCGCTGGCACAGGCCACTTTGCCCGATGTCCAGGCGTATATCGCCACCCGCTTTGCGCAGAGCAAGGCGACCTCGTCCAATCGACGGCTCGTGGTGCTGCGGCGTTTTTTCCGCTGGACGCTGCGCGAGCGACTGCGCAGCGACGACCCCACCCTGCAACTCGACATGGCGCGCCAGCCCGCGCGCCGCCCCAAGACGCTGAGCGAGGCGCAGGTTGAAGCCCTGCTCGTTGCGCCCGACGTGGACACCGCGCTGGGCCTGCGCGACCGCGCCATGCTTGAACTGCTCTACGCCAGCGGCCTGCGTGTGAGCGAGCTGGTGGCGCTGCCCGTGGTGCGGCTCTCGCTCGATCAGGGCGTTGTGCAGATCGCGGGAAAGGGCGGAAAGGAGCGCCTGGTGCCGTTTGGCGATGCCGCCCAGGAGTGGCTGCAGCGCTATCTGCACGCTGCGCGGCACGTCTTGTTGCAAGACCGCGACAGCCCCTTTGTCTTTGTGACCGCCCGTAGCGGACACAGCGCGCGCGAAACGGTCGGCATGACGCGGCAGATGTTCTGGACGCTGATCAAAGCGCACGCACGCAAGGCCGGGATCGACGTCCCGCTGTCGCCGCACACCCTGCGTCATGCCTTCGCCACGCATTTGCTCAATCACGGCGCCGATCTGCGTGTGGTGCAATTGCTGCTCGGCCATGCCGATATTTCAACCACGCAGATCTACACCCACATCGCGCGCGAACGGCTCAAAACACTGCACGCCCGCCATCATCCCCGCGCCTGATCGCGCGCCACCGTCATGGCCCAAGACAACTTCTGGTCGGCATTTGTATTGCTGCTGCTGATTCTCGATCCGTTCGGCAATTTGCCGTTTTTCATCGCCGTCATGCGCAAGCTGCCGCCCAAGCGCCGCCTGCTGGTCGCGCTGCGCGAAATCGGCATCGCTTACATCGTGCTGCTGGCCTTCATGTTCGGTGGCCACGGATTTCTCAAGCTGATGAGTCTCAGTCAGCCGTCGATCGAGGTGGCGGGCGGGGTGATCTTGCTGTTGGTGGCGATCAAGATGATTTTTTCCACCACCTCCGAAATTTTCGGTGGCGACGGCGGCCGCGAACCCCTGATCTTTCCGCTTGCCGTGCCCCTGCTCGCAGGGCCGTCCGCGCTGGCCACGGTGCTGCTGCTCGCCTCGCGCCAGCCTGGCGAAATCTGGACCTGGGTGGGGGCGCTCAGTTTGGCGGTGGCCGTCGCCGGCAGCTTGCTGCTGATGAGTGAAACCCTGCTCAAATGGGTGGGCGATTCGGTGATGAACGCCGCCGAAAAGCTCATGGGCCTCATCCTCACCGCCATTGCCGTCAATATGCTGCTGTCGGGCATCCGCAGTTACTTCGGGCTGTGAGCTGCGTGCTATGAAAACCCGCTTGCGGTCGATACGATAGGCCTCTGATCCGGCCTTGTTGCCTGTTTCCAAACTGAAAAGCCACCACCATGGACCGCATGACCATCACCACTGAAGACCGCGAATCCCTGGCCCATTTTCTCGGCCAACTCGTCGACACCACCATCCTCACCCGGCGTGAGGTTCACGACTTTCTCGACTATTGCGATCTGATGGCGCCGAAGAAAGGCGAAGTCATTGCAGACATCGGCCAGGTGGGGGAAAACCTGTTTTTTGTTCTCGAAGGGCAAGGCTGCCTGATGGCGCAACTGCCTGAGAGCGAAATGGAAATTGGCAAAATCATGCCGGGTGAAATGCTGGGCGAGATGAGCTTTTTCGACCGCAAGCCGCGCGAAGTGCGCCTGCGCGCCGGCGAAGACACCCGCCTGCTGCGCATCAGCCGCACCATGTACAACCGCCTGCGCCTGGAGCGCCCGCTACTGGCCGTATTGCTTCTGGAAGTCGCCATCATCAGCCTCGACCACCTCTACCGCCGCACCTCCTCCGATATGGCGCAACTCAACCGCTACATCCACCGCACGGGACGGTGAATCGTCGTCTGCCATGGCCACGCCCCACCTCGATCTACGGATTCGGCGTGCGTACGACCCGCCCGAGGCAGACGATGGCACCCGCATTCTGATCGACCGCCTCTGGCCGCGTGGTCTGCGCAAAGAAGGGGCCCGGATCGATCATTGGCTCAAGGAGCTTGCTCCCAGCACGGCGCTGCGGGTCTGGTTCGGTCACGCGCCGGAGCGGTTTGCCGCGTTCTCGGCCCGCTATGAGGCGGAACTCGATTCACTGCCTGATCAAACTCACGACCTGCTGATCCTGCGCGACGCCCTGCGCTCGGAGCGCGTGACCTTGCTGTTTGCCGCACACGATCCGGACATCAATCACGCCCGGGTGCTGGATGACTGGCTGCGTCGGCACCTCCAGCGCGGCAGGTCGGGTGAGGGCACTGCAGACCTGGAGCAAACATGACCTCCCTCACTGATTCCAGCGTGCTGGATTTCTGGTTCCGCGAAATTCAGCCTGCGCAGTGGTTCAAGGCGGACCCGGCGTTCGATGCGCAGATTCACGCGCGTTTTGGTGGACTGCACGCCCAGGCCGTGCGCTGTGAGTTGTTCGCCTGGCGGACGCGGCCGCAAGGCAGGCTGGCCGAGATCATCGTGCTCGACCAGTTTTCGCGCAATCTGTACCGTGGCGATCCGCGCGCCTTCGCCGCCGATGCGCAGGCCCTTGCCTTGGCGCAGGAGGCCATAGCGCACGGCACCGATCAGGCGTTGACGCAACAGGAACGCATCTTTCTGTACATGCCTTATATGCACAGCGAATCGGCCGCGATACAAGGCGTGTCCGAAGCCCTGTTCCGCGCCAACGGGCTGGCGAACAACCTTGACTTCGCGTTGCGCCACAAAGCCATCATCGACCGCTTCGGGCGTTATCCGCATCGCAATGCGATTCTGGGGCGGGAATCGACGGAGGAAGAACGTGCATTCCTGCAGCAGCCGGGTTCGAGTTTCTGAGCGTGCCCAGGGGGGCACCGATCCTGGGCACGCTCTCAAGAAACAGAATTGAGGGCAGCCGCGTTCATGCAGCCGCCCCCAACGGGTTGACCTGGAATCCCAGCGCCGCCGCGCGAC
>JAFGXB010000226.1 GCA_016936875.1 Burkholderiaceae bacterium
ACGGACTTCAGGGGAAAACTTGTTCGACTTGTTCATGGCTCCATTCTCTTGAATGTTGGAGCCTCCTCAAAAACCGGGGCGGTTCACGATCGAAAAGGTGGCACAAGCCAACCCGCGTCAGCAACGCGTGCTCGTGCGTCGCGCCGTCGCCCGGACGCTGCGGTCGGAGCGGCGGGTTGTGCAGGCCAAGGATGTGCCGGATTTTGATGCGGCGGAGGAAGGGCGGCGGATGGGGTTTTTATGAGACTGCCCAATCAGCAGGCGGAGGCCCAGCGCGGTGGGACCGGAGTCAATGCAGACTGTCCGTTCCGTGCGCTGTGGCGTCTTCGTGGGAACGCAGTGGGAGGAAAACGGTGGAAAGCAGGGTTTCCAGTGGGAATTGAGTGGGAATGCACTCCCACTTTTGACCGTTTTTGGCGAAAAAAATCCCGACCGCTTTGGTCGGGATTGTTCTATAAGTTGTTGATTTTATAGGTTATTTTTGGTGCCGACTATCCGAATCGAACGGATGACCTACCGCTTACAAGGCGGTTGCTCTACCAGCTGAGCTAAGTCGGCGTAAGCGTTGGTGGACGCCAGATTGCGCGAAATCAGGGCTATTTCACACGGGTCAGATGTGCCCCGCCTGGTCGTGGGGCGGGGGGCGGGGACTCGGGTGGGGAGTCGGCCTGATCTGAAGGTTTCGATTTTACCGGGCGCAGACGCGGCGCAGTGCTGGGGGGCGGTTCCTCGCTCTGGTCATCGGCAATGGGGGCATTGTTCGCATCGCCGATGGGCAGGTCGTTGGGGTCAGTTTCCAGGGGAAATGCCATGCCTTGGCTGTTTTCGCGGGCGTAGATGGCGGTGACTTGTCCGATGGGGACCAGGATGTCTCGGGCGACGCCGCCAAAGCGGGCTTTGAACCGGATGTCGTCGTTGCCGATATTGAGCGCACTGGTGGCGTCGAAGCTGATGTTGAGCACAATTTCGCCGTTTTTCACGAACTCCATTGGCACGCGCGCCCCAGCGCCCACCTGTACCGCGAGGTAGGGCGTCAAGCCGTTATCCGTGCACCATTCGTACAGGGCGCGAATGAGATAGGGCTTGGTGGAGCTGATGTGTTGCGTACTGCTGTCCATCTCGACTGATACGGCCTTATTTGCGCATGATTTTTTCAGAGGGCGTGAGCGCCTCGATATAGGCGGGACGCTGGAAGATGCGCTCGGCGTATTTCGCCAGGGGCAGGGTGGACTTGGGCAGGTCGATGCCGTAATGATCGAGGCGCCACAGTAGCGGCGCGATGGCCACGTCGAGCATGGAGAAGTCTTCACCCAGCATGTACTTGTTCTTCAGGAACACGGGTGCGAGTTGAGTGAGCCGGTCGCGGATGGAGGCGCGGGCTTTTTCCAGCGCCTTTTCGTTGGACTTGGTGGCGCGCGATTCCAGGGTGGTGACGTGGACGAACAATTCCTTTTCAAAGTTGAACAGGAACAGGCGCACACGGGCGCGGGCCACGGGGTCGCCGGGCATGAGTTGGGGGTGCGGAAAACGCTCGTCGATGTACTCGTTGATGATGTTGGATTCGTACAGGATGAGGTCGCGTTCGACCAGGATGGGTACCTGGCCGTAGGGGTTCATGACGCTGACGTCTTCGGGTTTGTTGAACAGGTCGACGTCACGGATTTCGAAATCCATGCCTTTTTCGAACAGCACGAAGCGGCAACGCTGCGAGAACGGGCAGGTCGTGCCGGAATAGAGCACCATCATGAATGCAGACTCCTGAAAGACAGAACGGGGTGGCGGAGCCACCCCGGTGATTCGGATTGGGCGGGTTGCCCGGATTGCGGGCGACTGCCAGTGTTACGTCACATCTTTCCAGTATTCGGATTTCAGTTTCCAGGTGATGAAGCTGAACAATCCAAGGAAGATGAACACGATGACGCCAAGGCGCTTGCGCAACAGTTGGTCGGGTTCGGCCATCCACTGCATGTAGGCGACGAGGTCGGCAACTGTCGAATCATACTCGGTTGTCGATTCTGCGCCCTTCGTGAGCTGGGTGTAGCCGACAAAGGTCTTGAGGCTGATGGCGGGATCAGCGGGGTCTGGGGCAATCTGGAAATTGGCCGCGCGCTCGCCTTGCAGCATCCAGAGCGGGTTGGGCATGCCGACGCCGGGGAAGACCAGATTGTTCCAGCCGCTCGGCCGGGTGTCGTCGCGGTAGAAGGTGCGCAGATAGGTGTAGAGGTAGTCAGTCCCGTTGCCGCGGTGCGAGGCCAGCGCCTTGGTGATGATGGACAGGTCGGGCGGATCGATGCCAAACCACTTTTCGGCCTGCGCCGCAGTCATGGCCACGCGCATGGTGTCGCCGATCTTGGCGTCGCCGAACATCAGGTTGTGCTGAATTTGATTGTCGGTCAGGCCGATGTCGCGCAGGCTTTCATAGCGCATGTACTTCGCGGAATGGCAGCCCAGGCAGTAGTTGACAAACAGACGGGCGCCGTTTTGCAGCGCCAGCACATTGTTCACGCGATAGGGCGCATGGTCGAGCTGGATCTCTTGCTCCTCCGATGCGGCGCTGGCGGCGCCGTGCAGCATCAGGCCGAGCAGCAAACCCAGACAGAGTCGGTGCAGGATGGATTTCATGGGCGCGCGCATCAGTGGGCCTTGAAGGTGAGGCGTTGCGGCACGGGTTTGAACGTCCCCAGCCGACTCCACCACGGCATGAGAAAAAAGAAGCCGAAATAGAGCAGGGTGCAGGTCAGCGCCACGGCATAGGCCACGGGTGAAGGCGGCTGAATGCCGAAGTAGCCCAGTACCACGAAATTGATGGCGAACAGGGTGTAAATGGCGCGGTGCCAGGTCGGGCGGTAGCGGATCGATTTGACCGGCGACTTGTCCAGCCAGGGCAGGAAGAAGAAGATCACCACGGCGCCACCCATGCTGACCACGCCCCAGAACTTGGCGTCCACCGTGGCCAACGCCCAGAACAGCAAGCCGCCGCCCACGGTCAGCAGTACGGCGCGCGTGGGTTTGCCGCGGTATCGCCATAGCGCAAACAGTGTGGCGACGATGACCACTCCCATCCAGATGTGCACGGTGTTGCTCGTGGTGGCGCGGAGGATGGAGTAGAACGGCGTGAAATACCAGACCGGCGCGATGTGCGGCGGGGTTTTGAGTGGGTTGGCCGGGATGAAGTTGTTGTGCTCCAGGAAATAGCCGCCGAACTGCGGGGCGAAGAACACCACGGCGCAGAAAATCATCAGGAAGACGGACAGCCCGAACAGGTCGTGCACGGTGTAGTAAGGATGGAAGGCGACGCCGTCGCGCGGAATGCCGCGGCCGTCCTTGTTGTCCTTGATTTCCACCCCGTCCGGGTTGTTCGAGCCGACCTGGTGCAGGGCGATGATGTGCGAGCCCACCAGGCCGATGAGCAGCAGCGGAATGGCAATGACGTGGAAGGCGAAAAAGCGGTTCAGCGTGACATCGCTCACCACATAATCGCCGCGAATCCACACCGCCAGATCCGGGCCGATGAAGGGAATGGCGGAGAACAGGTTGACGATGACCTGCGCGCCCCAGAACGACATCTGCCCCCAGGGCAGCAGGTAGCCGAAGAAGGCCTCGGCCATGAGGCAGAGGAAGATCAGGCAGCCGAAAATCCAGATGAGTTCGCGCGGGGTGCGATAGGAGCCGTAGATCAGGCCGCGGAACATGTGCAGGTACACCACGATGAAAAATGCCGAGGCGCCGGTGGAGTGGATGTAGCGGATCAGCCAGCCCCAGTTCACGTCGCGCATGATGTACTCGACCGAACCGAAGGCCAGCGCGGCGTCGGGCTTGTAGTTCATCACCAGGAAGATGCCGCTGACGATCTGAATGGCCAGCACCACGATGGACAGCGAGCCGAAGTAGTACCAGAAGTTGAGGTTCTTCGGCGCGTAATACTCGGTGAGGTGCGCGCTCCACAGCGAAGAGAACGGAAAGCGCTTGTCAATCCAGCCGCGTAGGCCGCCGTGTTCGGGCGCGGCGTGCGCTCCGTGCAGCGATTGATCTGCCATTGAGGTGTCTCCTGTTGGTCTTGTAGGGGGGTGCTTCGAAACTTCAGACGGGCCCGACTCAGGCCTGCTCATGCTCGCCGATGCGCAACTTGGCATCGGTGACATACATATACGGCGGCACGACCAGGTTGTCGGGGGCCGGCATGTTCTTGAACACCCGCCCGGCCAGATCAAACATGGAGCCATGACAGGGGCAGAGAAAGCCGCCGTCCCAGTCGGACGGCAGGGACGGCTGCGGCCCAGGGGTGAAACGGTCGACTGGCGAACAGCCCAGGTGAGTGCAGATGCCCACGACCACCAGATAGTCTTTCTTGATCGAGCGCCACTGGGTTTGCGCCCAAACCGGGGTGGGGAAGGCGGTGCGCTGGGAATCTGGGTCGGCCACCAGGGGCTGGGTTTCGTTGAGCGATTCCAGCATGGCCGGGGTGCGGTGCAGAATCCAGACGGGCTGTCCGCGCCACAGGATGGTCATTTTTTCACTCGGACGCAGGGTGCTGATATCGACCTCGACAGGGCCGCCTTCGGCGCGCGCCTTGGCCGACGGAGCGAGCGAATCAACAAAGGGAACGGCCGCTCCCCCTGCTGCCACGCAACCGGCGCAGCCTGTTGCAATCAACCATGTGCGACGTTTTGAATCCATGTCCGTACTCCGCGAAAGATGGCGCATTGTTCCTTGCGCAGCACCGCTTGGACATTAGGAGAACCATCTATAAGCGCTCACTGATTTAGGCGCTTGTCGTTGACAAAAATCAAATGGATGCCTGCTGCGCTGCAACAATATGAAACCCTGCGACCGGGTTGCACTTGACTTGCTTGGAGGCGTCTCTGGCGTTCGCGTTCAGATTGTTGCAGGCGTGACGGCGTTGTCTGTCTGCGCAATCTCCAGGCTCGGCCCGGCGATGGACAGCGGGCGGCGCAACGCCATGCGTTTGGCGTAATGGCCTTCCATGCGCCCCAGCACGCCGGAAAGAAAGCGCACGGCCTCAGTCATGTGCTGGCCTTTGTTCAGCATGGCGCACTCGGCGCGGATGCTCATGGCGGCGTCAGTGACTTCGGGGCGCGAGGGCTGGCCGGTGCGCGCCAGGGTGTCCAGAATCTGTGTGGCCCAGATGACCGGCAGGTGTGCGGCCTCGCACAGCCAGAGAATTTCTTCCTGCGCTTCGGATAAACGCTCGAACCCCAGTTCCACCGCCAGGTCGCCACGCGCCACCATCACGCCGACGCGGGGATGCGCCAGCGCTTCAAGCAGGATGGCGGGCAGTTGCGCGAAGGCTTGGCGGTTCTCAATCTTGAGCACGATGCCCACATCGCTGCGCTCCAGTGCGGCAAGCTGTGCGCGCAGCACGGCCACATCTTGCGGACAGCGCAGGAAAGACAGGGCAACCAGATCGGTGTGTTGCGCCATTGCGGCCAGATCGGCTCGGTCTTTCTCGGTGAGCGCCGGGGCGTTGAAGGCGGTGTCGGGGAAGTTGATGCCTTTTTCCGCCTTGAGTTTGCTGCCATTGGGCGCGGCGTGGGTGATGCGCAGCCGCATGACATCGGCAGAGCAGGCCTCGATGACGGCGCCGATGCGCCCGTCATCCAGCCACACGGACTGTTCCGCCCTGGCAGCCGCGAACGCGTCCGCCAGGGTGCAATGGAGTCGAGGGGGATCGGTGAACGCGCCTTGTGCGTTGCGCACACCGGGGTGGCCAGGCTGGTCTTCGCGCAGCAACAGCAGTGGATCGCCTGTGAACAGCCGCAGTTCGCCGGGCACCTCGGCAATTCCAGCGAAGACGCCCGCGCAGAGTTCGGTATCGGCAGCCCGCAAGGTCAATGCCATGCCTTCTTCCAGATAGGCCGCGTGATCGAATGCGAACTGGAGCAAGTCTCCCTGACGCGACAGGAAGCTGCCGTGGCGCACGCGGTTGCGGGTGTCTGTGAATTGCAGACGCAGCTCTGGCGGCAGGACGCCGGGCAAGGCAGGGTGAAGTTTGTCTGCCAGCAGCACGGGGTGTGCGCTCTCGGTTTGTGGCAGCGGGGCGGAGCCAACCCACAGGCCGAGCCGGGCGGCTTCGAGCGCTTGGCCGCGCAGATTGCGCTTTGGCCGCAGGTGCAGCACCCGGCCCTGCGACGGCAGGCTGCCCGTGCGCGACTTGGGGCCGGCCAGATCGATTTGCACCAGAGGAGGATGCCCCTGCGCGCCGGGGGTGGCGCGAATCAGCGCGGCCATGCGTTGCCAGACCGTGACGTCGTCATGCGCGCAGTTGATGCGCGCCACGTCCATGCCGGCGTCGACCAGATCGCGCACGCCACGGACATCCTGCGCGGCTTCCGTGGCCAGCGTCACCATGATGCGCACATCACGCTGTGGCCGGGGCGGGTTGAGCAAGGCGGCGGCGTTGTCCTGCAGCAATTGCGTCCCTTGGGCATACGAGCAACAGGATGTTGCATCTTGGGCGCCGGGCTGGCCGCTCATCTCCTCCAGCCGTGCGGCGACGGTGTTCAGCGTGGCGAGCACATGGGCTTCCAGACTCCCCAGCGAAGACAGGCCGAGCCGTGCCAGTTGCAGTTGTAAGGGTCGGAGATCGACTTGGCGTACCGCGAGGTAATGCAGCAGATTGCGTGCACTGGCCTGTCGCGCCGGGGGAAGGGCGGCGATCAGCGCGTCATGCGCCTGCTCTTGCTGCAGGGCGGCGTTGCGCAGTTGATGGATCGCGGCGAGCAGGCCTGCAAGGGACAGTGTGGAGGGTGTGGCAGACATGCCGCCTTGGTACCACGCGGGGATGTCTGCGGTGTGTCACACACTCTCTCAAGGAAACGCAGGGCCGCCCCAAGTTTCCTTGACCCCCACGGGGGGGCGGGTCGGCGAGCCGACCCTGGGGGCGCTCTCAAGAAACAGAATTGAGGGCAGCCGCGTTCATGCAGCCGCCCCCAACGGGTTGACCTGGAATCCCAGCGCCGCCGCGCGAC
>JAFGXB010000227.1 GCA_016936875.1 Burkholderiaceae bacterium
GTCGCGCGGCGGCGCTGGGATTCCAGGTCAACCCGTTGGGGGCGGCTGCATGAACGCGGCTGCCCTCAATTCTGTTTCTTGAGAGACAGCGGGTTTTTTGTTTGCCGCCTTTGGGCAAGAGGTTTGATATCCGGTTGCGTTCTGGGGAGTGATCAGGGGACATCGAAAGCAGGGGTTCTGTCAGATGCACTGACTGCCCTATCGATGCAACGGCGGCTTTTGATTGTGGTCGTCGCCAATAAAAAAGCCGAGGTGCTTTTGGCACTCGGCTTTGTGGATGACACAGATTTTGCGATCTGCGTCACTTCACCATAGCAACGAACCTGTGCGGTTCGCGCGATGAATGTGAATTATTTCTTCAGGGACAGAACCCACTCGGCCAGTTCCTTGGCTTGTGCGGGGGTCACTTGCGGGTTGGCCGGCATGGGAACCGGGCCCCACACGCCAGACACGCCATGCAGAATGGCTTTGCTCAGGGTGTCCACAGCGCCGGGCTTGCCAGCGTATTTGGCGGCAACTTCCTGGTAGGACGGGCCAACCAGTTTCTTGTCCACTGCGTGGCAAGCCAGGCAGTTCTTCGATTTGGCCAGAGCCAGCATGTCTTCAGCGGCGAAAGCCGACGACATGGTCATGGTGGCGGCAGCGGCCAGAGCAGCAGCAAAAACAGCTTTTTTCATTCCAGTCCTCCAGAGGGTTAAACAAAACAGATACAGGCAAGTAACGCATCTTAATCAATTCGGTTGACGCCAAGCGCAAGAAGTCAGCGAGAATGTTCCGCGTGCCCGTTCAGATTGATTTTGCGCAACACATGGGGTGCAGATCAGTGTTTCTTTTTGTATCTTGTCGCTCATTCCTCTCTGCAGGTGCAATGTCATGGCGTTCGTCATCCTTGGTCTGATTTTTATTGTTCTCAAGCTCCTGAGCGTTACGCCTGTGGCCGCGTGGTCCTGGTGGTGGGTGCTTTTGCCTCTGGTGTTTGCTTTCATCTGGTGGGAGGTGATTGATCCCCTATTCAGCATTTCCAAAAAACGGGCGATGAACGAGATGGCGGATCGACAAAAATCGCGTCGGCAGAAATACCGCGAAAGTCTGGGCCTGGGCGGAGATCGTCGCAAAAAATAGCCCCTGGCTGGCGGCGTTTGTGTTGGCCTGCGATACACTTTGCAGCGTCAGGAGAGAGTTGCTGAGTGTCTTGCAGCCGCCGAAGGCGTAAGCCCGTTCAGGGTGTACCGCTCAGGCAAAAGGACTGACGGCACCGCAAGGTGTTCCTCACTGGAGAGCGGCGCCGCATACGGGCGCTCACCGAAGGGGCAAGTCTGGTCATGCGCCAGATCAATCTCTCAGGTACCCGGGACAGCGAGGGGTTGAGCGCCGTGCTTTGACGCCCGTCCAGGCGCGAAGTGCGGAATGATTGGCGCCTGCGCCGCACCCCCGCGAGAACCCGACGTGACCGACTCCGCATCTCCTGATCTGATTTCCACTCCCTTGCATGCGCTGCACCTCGAACTGGGGGCGCGCATGGTGCCGTTTGCGGGGTACGCCATGCCGGTGCAGTATCCGGCGGGCATTTTGGCCGAGCATTTGCAGACGCGGCAAAGCGCCGGGCTGTTCGATATTTCGCATATGGGGCAGGTTGCGCTGCGCGGCGCTGGCGCTGGCGCTGCGCTCGAAACGCTGGTTCCCGTGGACATTCAAGGGCTGGCCGAAGGCAAACAGCGCTATGCCTTGTTCACCAATGATTCGGGCGGCGTTCTGGATGACCTGATGGTCATTCCGCGCCCGCGCGCGGACGGTCAGGGGCAGGAGTTGTTTCTCATCGTCAACGCGGCTTGCAAGGCGCAAGACGTTGCCCTGCTGCAAACGCTGGCGGATCGCTGCGACATCGTTCCCATGCCCGAACAGGCTTTGCTGGCGCTGCAGGGGCCGCTTGCGGTGCCGTGTTTTTCCCGCCTGGTCCCGGAGGCGGCGGAACTGGTCTTCATGACCGGGCGCTGGATGGATGTGCCGACGCAGACGACGCCGATCCGGATTTTTGCAACCCGCAGCGGCTACACAGGGGAGGACGGGCTGGAAATCTCGGTGGCTGCGCAAGACGCCGAACGACTCGCACGCGTGTTGCTGGCCTTGCCCGAAGTCAAGCCCATTGGGCTGGGCGCGCGCGACACTCTGCGGCTCGAAGCCGGTCTGTGCCTCTACGGCCACGACATTGACGCCACTACCACGCCGGTCGAAGCGGGCCTGATCTGGGCGATGCAGAAGGTGCGCCGGTCTGGTGGCGCGCGGGCGGGCGGGTTTCCCGGGGCAGACATCATTTTGGCGCAACTCGACAATCCGGCCGCCGTGACGCGTCGCCGGGTCGGGCTGATCGGGCTGGACCGCACCCCCGTGCGCGAAGGCACCGAGCTGCTCGCGGCGGATGGCCGTGTGGCCGGCCGCGTGACCAGCGGCAGCTTCGCTCCCAGCGCTGGCGGGCCTGTGGCTATGGCCTATGTGGGAGCCGAATTCACGGTGCCGGGCACCACGCTCTACGCGCAAGTGCGCGGACGCGCCGTGCCCATGCAGTTGCAGCCCATGCCGTTTGTGCCGCACCGCTATTGGCGCGGTTGAAACCTCGCTTCAACGCTGTTTTTATTTCTCTCTTTCTCGATATCCGGAGTTTTCCATGAGCCTGAAATTCACCCCCGACCATGAATGGATCCGCACCGATGCCCATGGCGTCGCCACCGTGGGCATCACCCCCCATGCGCAGGACGCGCTGGGCGATGTGGTGTTCGTTGATCTGCCCGAAGTGGGCAAGACCTACGCCGCGCACGACACCGTGGGCGTGGTCGAGTCGGTGAAGGCCGCGGCCGACGTATTCATCCCGGTCTCGGGCGAAGTGACCGAGGTCAACGAGACTCTGCGCGCCGACCCCTCTCTGGCCAATACCGATCCGCAGGACAGCGGCTGGTTCTTCCGCGTCAAGCTGTCCAACCCTGAGCAGCTCGACGGACTGATGGATGAAGCCGCCTACGCCGAACTGCTCAAGAGCGCCTGACCGATTGCCGTTTGCCATCCCCGTCTGACCCGGAGAACCTGCATGTTGATGTCCACCCAACCCGCGCTGCGTGATCTTGAAGACGCGCAGGCCTTTCAGCGCCGCCACATCGGCCCGGACGCCGCCGATCAGCAGCGCATGCTGAGCGCGCTGGGCGCGGCCGATTTGCACGGACTCATCGCATCGGTGATTCCCGCTGCCATTCGCCGCCAGCGGGCGTTTGATTTACCCGGCGCCATCGACGAAGCCCAGGCGCTTGCGGAGTTGCGTGGCATCGCCCAGGACAACCGGGTGATGCGCAGTTACATCGGTCAGGGCTATTACAACGCGCTGATGCCCGGAGTCATCCAGCGCAACGTGCTGGAGAGCCCCGCCTGGTACACCGCCTACACGCCGTATCAGCCGGAAATCAGCCAGGGGAGGCTGCAAGCCCTGCTCAATTTCCAGACCCTGGTGGCCGATCTCACCGGCATGGACGTCTCCAACGCCTCCATGCTCGATGAGGCGACCGCCGCCGCCGAAGCCATGACCCTGGCGCTGCGTTCGAGCAAATCGCCCACCCAATCGCAGCGCTTCTTCGTGGCCGACGACGTGCTGCCGCAAACCCTTGAAGTGCTGCACACCCGCGCGGCGCCGCTCGACATCGAGGTGGTCAGCGGCGCGGTGGACCGGGCGCTCGAAGGCGACTACTTCGGCGTGCTGCTGCAATACCCCGGCGTGGACGGCAGCGTGCGCGACGACCGCGAGCGCATCGCCGCGCTCAAGGCACGCGGCGTACTGGTTGTGGTGGCCGCCGATCTGCTGGCGCTCACCCTGCTGATGTCGCCCGGAGAACTGGGTGCCGACATCGCCTGCGGCACGACCCAGCGTTTCGGCCTGCCGCTGGGCTTCGGCGGCCCGCATGCCGGTTATCTGGCGGTGCGCGACGCGCTCAAGCGCTCTCTGCCCGGCCGTCTGGTTGGCGTCAGTCAAGATGCGCATGGGCAGCCGACCTACCGTCTGGCGCTGCAAACCCGCGAGCAGCACATCCGCCGCGAAAAAGCCACCAGCAATATCTGCACCGCGCAGGTGCTGCCCGCCGTGCTCGCCAGCATGTATGCCGTTTATCACGGCCCCGAGGGCCTCAAGCGCATTGCCCAGCGGGTGCATGCCTACACCGTGCTGCTGGCGCAGGGTTTGCAGCAGGCCGGGCTTCCGGTGCTCAATGCCCAATTCTTCGACACCCTGACGGTGCATACCGGCGCGCGTACCGAGGCGGTGCACGCGGCCGCGCTGGAGCACGGCATCAACTTCCGCCGCCTTGGCGCGCAGCATGTGGCGGTGTCGCTGGACGAAACCGTGACCCGCATGGACCTGTGCGACATCCTGGCCTGCTTTGGTGTGGAGCACTGTGGAGCGCTCTTTACTGCGGCGGAGAAGGGCGTTGCGCCACGCTGGCCGCAAGAACTCGCGCGGGCAAGCGACTTTCTCACCCATCCGGTGTTCCACCGCTATCACAGTGAAACCGAGATGTTGCGCTACCTGCGCCGACTGGCAGACCAGGACATCGCGCTCGACCGCGCCATGATTCCGCTGGGCTCCTGCACCATGAAGCTCAACGCCACCAGCGAAATGGCGCCCATCACCTGGCCCGAATTTGCTTCCATCCATCCCTTTGCACCGGCCGATCAGACGCGCGGCTATGCACAGCTCGCACAGCAACTCGAACAGTGGCTGTGCGCGGCGACCGGCTACGACGCCATGTGCCTGCAGCCCAACGCCGGGTCGCAGGGCGAGTATGCCGGTCTGCTGGTGATTCGCGCCTATCACGCCAGCCGGGGGGAAGCGCATCGCGATGTCTGCCTCATTCCGTCCTCGGCCCACGGCACCAATCCCGCCTCGGCGCAGATGGTGGGCATGCGGGTGGTCGTCACCGCCTGCGATGCGCAGGGCAATGTGGACCTGGCCGATCTGCGGGCCAAGGCCGAGCAGCACGCAGGCCAACTCGCCGCCTGCATGATCACCTACCCGAGCACGCACGGTGTGTTCGAGACCGAGGTGCGCGCCATCTGCGACATCATCCACCAGCATGGCGGACAGGTGTATGTGGACGGCGCCAATCTGAACGCGCTGGTCGGTCTGGCCAGCCCGCCCGAGTTCGGTGCGGATGTGTCGCACCTCAATCTGCACAAGACCTTCTGCATTCCACACGGTGGCGGCGGGCCCGGCGTGGGGCCGATTGGCGTGCGCGCGCACCTGGCGCCGTTCCTTCCGGTGCATCGCTCTGCCGGCATCGATCAGCCAGGGGGTGTCGGCGCCGTGAGCGCTGCGCCGCTGGGCAATGCCAGCGTGCTGCCCATTTCGTGGATGTATATGCGCATGATGGGGGCGGGCGGGCTGACGCAGGCCAGCCGCGTGGCCATTCTGTCGGCCAACTACATCGCTGAAAAACTGAAGGATCACTATCCCGTCCTCTACACCGGCGAAAACGGCCGTGTGGCGCACGAGTGCATTCTCGACCTGCGTCCGCTGAAAGACGCCACCGGCATCAGCAACGAAGATGTGGCCAAGCGCCTGATGGACTA
>JAFGXB010000228.1 GCA_016936875.1 Burkholderiaceae bacterium
ATTTGCCTATTCGCCATGAGTCTTTCCCCATCCGCATTGATTGATCCGGAACTGGCCTTGCAGCGCCTGCTGGCTGCCGCCCGCGCAATTGGAGAGGCTGAAATCTTGCCGATCTCTGCCGCGCTGGGCCGCGTGCTTGCGCAAGACGTGCACGCGTCCATCGACGTGCCGCCCGCCGACAACACGTCGATGGACGGTTACGCCTTGCGCAGTGCCGACGTGCCTGCCGCGGGCGTGTGCCTGCCTGTGAGCCAGCGCATTCCCGCAGGTGCGGTGCCCCAGCCCTTGCAGCCTGGCACCGCGGCACGCATTTTCACGGGCGGCCTCATTCCGCCCGGCGCAGATGCCGTGGTCATGCAGGAGCAATGCACTGCCGAAGCCGATGCAGTGCGCATCAACACCTTGCCGAAAGCAGGCGACTGGGTACGGCGGCGCGGTCTGGACGTGGAAGCGGGCAGCGTGGTGCTGTCCGCCGGGCAGCGCCTGCGCCCGCAAGAGCTGGGGCTGGCGGCCTCCGTTGGCATTGCCGCGCTCAGCGTGCGGCGCAAGCCGCGCGTGGCCATTTTGTTTACAGGCGATGAACTCGCGATGCCCGGCGAGCCGCTGCGCCCCGGCGGCATCTACAACTCCAACCGCTTTGTCATTCAGGCCTTGCTGCAGGCCGCGGGTTGCGAGGTGACGGATTTCGGCATCATTCCCGACCAGCTTGAGGCCACCCGCGCCGTGCTGCGCAAGGCCGCCTTGAAGCACGATCTCATCGTCTCCACCGGCGGCATGTCCGTGGGCGAGGAAGATCATGTCAAGCCCGCGGTACAGGCCGAAGGCGCGCTCGATCTATGGCAGATCGCCATGAAGCCGGGCAAGCCGCTGGCCTACGGCCATGTGCGCCGCAGTGTCGAGCAGGGCGAAGCGGAGCAGGGCGAGGCCGCATTCATCGGGCTGCCGGGCAATCCGGTGTCCAGCTTTGTCACGTTTCTCCTCTTTGTGCGCCCGTATTTGCTGGCGCTGCAAGGCGCTGCACAGACCGCGCCGCTCGTCTTCCCGGTACGCGCCGCGTTCGATTGGCCGCGCCCCGACAAGCGCCGCGAATACCTGCGTGTCCGGCTCAATGCGCAAGGCGAGGCCGAGCTGTTTGCCTCGCAGAATTCCGCCGTGCTCACCTCTACCGTTTGGGGCGATGGTCTGGTGGACAATCCGCCGCAGCACCCCATTCAGCGTGGCGATCTGCTGCGCTATCTGCCGTTTTCCTCTTTGTTGCAAGGCTGAACCATGCGAGTGCACGTCCGTTACTTTGCCAGTGTGCGCGAAATTGTCGGCCTGGCACAAGAGATTCACGATCTGCCCGGCACCGTGCACACCGTCGGCCAGACGCGAGACTGGTTGCGTGCGCAGGGAGGCCGCTACGCCCTGGCCTTGGCTGCGGACAAGCCGCTGCGCATGGCCTGCAATCAAGTGATGTGCGACGCGGAGACGGCCTTGCACCCCAACTGCGAAGTGGCGTTTTTCCCGCCCGTCACCGGAGGCTGAGCAGATGACGCCGATCACCATTCGCATCCAGACCGAGCCCTTCGACCTCGGCGCGGAAACGCAGGCGCTGCGCGCAGGGCGGCTGGAGATCGGGGCGATTGCCAGTTTCGTCGGCCTGTGCCGCGACCATCATCCGGGCATCTCCGGCCCTGGTCATGTGCAGGCGATGGAACTGGAACATTACCCTGGCATGACCGAGCGCGCCATTGCCGAGATGGTGCGGGCCGCCCAGAGCCGCTGGCCACTGCTCGGGATCACGGTGATCCACCGCGTCGGGCGTTTGCTGCCGGGCGACGACATCGTGCTGGTGCTCGTGGCAAGCAGCCACCGCGTCGCAGCGTTTGCCGCCTGCGAATTCCTGATGGACTACCTCAAGACCCAGGCCCCGTTCTGGAAGAAGGAAACCACGCCGCAGGGCGGGCAGTGGGTGGACGCGCGCGAATCCGACGACGCGGCCCTGCGCCGCTGGGGCGTGGATTCCGGCAACGCGGTCTGAGAGAGCCCCCAGGGTCGGCTCGCCGACCCGCCCCCCGTGGGGGCCAAGGAAACTTGGGGCGGCCCTGCGTTTCCTTGAGAGCCGCCCCGTTTTCGCATCGTCCCCGGGTAGTCCCGATACCCAACCGGGTTCGCGTCGATTACACCTTGATACATTAGGGTGGCGTGACGGAGGGGTGATGAACACATCGAGGCGGCGGGTCTGTTTTGCGGCGCTGTTGGCGCTGCCGTGCGCTGCCGCGCATGCTGCCGGACAGGTGGTGCAAACGCCCTATAAAGCGCCGATGAAGGTGGTGTTCGATTTCTATCTCGATGAACCGGCCACGATTTCCAATGCGCTGTTCTGGGTGCGCTCGGTGTTCAACACCGTGCAGCAGTCCCCCTATGATTTTTCTCCAGAGGATGTGCAGGCCGTGGTGGTGCTGCACGGAACTGAAATCGCCACCACTGTCACCCGCAATCAGGACACTTACCGCGACGCGGTGGAGCGTATGCGCTACTACGCGCAGATGGGCGTGAAGTTCAAGGTGTGCGGCCAGGCAGCGCACGATTTTGGCTATACCCCGGAAGACTTTCAAGACTTCATCGAGATCGTGCCGAACGCCATGACCGAGTTGGTCTATTGGCAGCAGCAGGGCTACGCCCTGATCATTCCGCGCATTCTCATCAAGCGGGAATCGACCGAAACAATCCGCTGACCCGCTGCATTCACATCGGCGCGCAGACCGCCGTTCCCGTCAAGCGCAAAACTGGACAGCGTCGCAGCAGGTGTGGGTGACCGCGGCGGACGTGCGGGCTGGCTCCCGCCTGTGCGATAGTCTCCTATTGCTCGTCTGACACACGCCCTCATGCTCAACCGCCTCTGGCTTGGTTTTTTTCTGGTTGCCGCCGTTGCCGCATTGGCGCGTTGGTTGCTTGGCGACGCCGCCGTGTTCGCCGCCATCACCGACAGCCTGTTCGCCATGGCCAAGCTCTCGGTCGAGGTCATGGTGCTGCTGTTCGGCACGCTCACGCTGTGGCTGGGCTTGCTGCGCATCGCCGAGCGCGCGGGGCTGGTGGACCTGCTGGCGCGGGCCTTGGGGCCACTGTTCAAGCGGCTGATGCCCGAGGTGCCCGAAGGGCATCCCGCCATTGGCCTCATCACCCTGAACTTCGCCGCCAACGTGCTGGGGCTGGACAACGCCGCCACGCCCATCGGCCTGCGCGCCATGCGCGAGCTGCAAACCCTCAACCCCAGTCAGGACACGGCGAGCAACGCGCAGATCCTGTTCCTGGTGCTCAACGCCTCGTCGCTGACGCTGTTGCCGGTGAGCATTTTCATGTACCGCGCGCAGCAGGGCGCGCCCGATCCCACGCTGGTGTTCCTGCCCATCCTCATCGCCACCAGCGCGTCCACGCTGGTGGGCCTGCTCAGCGTGGCGTGGATGCAGCGGCTCAAGCTCTGGGACCCGGTGGCGCTGGCCTATCTGGGCGGTGGCGCGCTGCTGCTGGGCGGGCTGCTCGCCGGGCTGGCCACGCTCAGCGCGGCGGCGCTGGCCAGCGTGTCGGCGCTGGTCGGCAATCTGGTGCTGTTCGGTGTCATCCTCGCCTTCCTGCTGGCCGGGGCGATCCGGCGCGTGCCGGTGTACGAGGCCTTCATCGAGGGCGCGAAAGACGGCTTCGGCGTGGCGCGCGACCTGCTGCCGTATCTGGTGGCCATGCTGTGCGCGGTGGGTGTGTTGCGCGCCTCCGGCGCACTGGGTTACGCGCTGGACGGCATCCGCTGGGTGGTGCATGGGCTGGGCATGAATACCGATTTCGTCGCCGCGTTGCCCACCGCGCTGGTCAAGCCGTTTTCCGGCAGCGCGGCGCGCGCCATGCTGATCGAGACCATGCAGCACTATGGCGTGGACAGCTACCCGGCGCTGCTGGCGGCGACCATGCAGGGCAGCACCGAGACCACGTTCTATGTGGTGGCGGTGTACTTCGGCGCGGTGGGCATCAGGCGCGTGCGCCACACCGTGGGCTGCGCGCTGGCCGCAGATCTGGCCGGTGTGGTCGCGTCGATCGCGGTGTGTGCGTGGTTCTTCGCCCCGCGCTGAACAGGCCCTAGCCGCCAAGCTGGCGCAGCAGCGCGATGGCCTTGGCTTCGCCATGCTTGGCTACCAGTGCGGTCTTGATTTCCGGCAGCAGGGCAAGCAACTGCTCGGTGGTCTGGCACTGCTCGATCTTGAGTTGGAGGCTGTAAGCCTTGATCATGCCGAGATTGCCACTGACCAGGCTGTTGATTTGTTGATACAGCCTCAAAAAATCGGCAGCGGCCAGGGGTTGTTCTGGCGCGCTGCCTGTCGCGAGGTCGAGTTCCGGGGGGAATTCGGTATCGTCATGCAGAAAAGCATCATCGGCTTGGGGATGCTCAGGCCTGTCGATCTGCGCAGGAGGCGCCGCAATGAGGCCCAGCGCAAGCAATTGCGCCAGTGCATCCTCAGGGGCGGAGATGGCACGCATCATGTCCTGCAGGCTTTGCACGTCGCGCTTGCCGTCCACCCAGAGCAGCACGTTGCGCAGAGGGCGCGATTGCAGAATCGCCTGCTTGGAGATTTCGCTTTGTCCCAGCTCGGTTTTGAACAAGAGGGTCTCTGGGCTCATGGACTCGGGATGTTGTCTGCACGGATCACTGCCTTGGAGTTTAGGCGTTCCAGATGACGATTCCTGCGGGAGACGTTCAGCCGAGCAGATCGAACAAGGTGCGCGCGACCACTTTGGTGGCGCGGCGCAGATCGTCGAGGACGATGTGTTCGTCGGCGCGTTTGGCATTGCTTTCTCGCACGGTGCGCGGGCCGGCGCCATAAATCACGGCGGGGATGCCGTGTTCGGCATACAGGCGCACGTCGGTATAGAGCGGGGTGCCGATGATGGGGATGGGTTCGCCAAACAGGTCTTGCGCATGTTGTTGCAGCGGCGTCGCCAGGCGCTCGAATCCGGGCAGCGGGGTGAGGGCGCGGGCCAGCAAGATGCGGCGAATGTCGACGGAGATGCCGGGCACGCCCGCCGCGGCCTGTTCGATGACGCGACGGATGGTGGCCTCGACCACCCCCGGGTCTTCTTCGGGAATCATGCGGCGGTCGAGTTTGAGCACCACCTTGCCCGGAACGACATTGGTGTTGGTGCCGCCCTCGATCAGGCCGACGTTGAGGTAGGGATGATCGATGCCCGCCACGCTGGAGCGCACGCTGCGGTAGAGCGTGTTTTGCGCATAGAGGGCGTTCAAAATGGCCACTGCACCTTGCAGTGCGTCCACGCCGCTTTCGGGAATGGCGGCGTGCGCCATGACGCCGTGCACCGTCACTTCGAGTTGCAGACAGCCGTTGTGGGCGTTGACCACTTGGTAGCTGAAGCCGGCGGCAATTTCCAGGTCGGGTTGGGTCAAACCCTTGCCGAGCAGCCAGCCGGGGCCGAGTTCGCCGCCGAACTCTTCGTCGTAGGTGAAGTGCAGCTCCACGCCGCCGCGCAGCGGCGCGCCCAGGGCCTCGAGTGCGCGCACGGCGAAGGTGTAGGTGGTGAAGTCGCATTTGCTCACGGCACTGGCGCGGCCGTAGAGTTTGCCGTCTTCGATCTCGCCGCCGTAGGGGTCATGCAGCCAGCCTTCGCCCGGCGGCACCACGTCGCCGTGGACGTTGAGGGCGATGGTCGGGCCGCCCGCGTCATACGGGCGGCGCACGATGAGGTTGGTGATGGACTGCAGCCCGTGGGCCTTGCAGACCTCTGCAGGAATGGCGATGGCCTCGGCCGTCATGCCCATCTCGGCCAGCAGTTGCGCGGTGCGTTCGGCATGCGGCGCGTTGTTGCCCGGCGGGGTGTCGGTGGGAACGCGCACCAGCTCTTGCAGGAAATGCGTTTGCGCGTCGAAGTGGGCATCGACCCAGTGGTCGAGTGCGGCGTAGGCGGCGGTGTTGGCAGGGTTTGCAGTAGTGGTCATGATGCGGCGAGTTGATTGAGTAGATGGTGGAAGGCGGCGCAGGCGAGGTCGAGATCGTCGGCCGTGCTGGACTCCAGCGGGTTGTGGCTGATACCGGCGTTTTCGCCGCGCACGAACAGCATGGCCTGCGGCATGATGGTGTGCAGCATCATGGCGTCATGCCCCGCGCCGCTGGGCAGGCGGTGCAGCGGCAGGCCAAGCGCGGTCACTGCGGCGTCCCAGCGTTGCTGCAACGCTGGCGCACTGGCGGCAGCTTGTTCGCGCATGGTTTCTTCCAGGCTGTAGCGCAGTTTGCGGCGGGTGCAGATAGCGGCCAATTCGGTGCGAACGTCGTGCAGCAGGGCGTCGCGTTGCGCGTTGTTCGGCGCGCGAATGTCGAGGCTGAAACGGCAGCGCCCAGGCACCACGTTGATCGAGCCGCCAGGCACTTCGAGCAGGCCCATGGTGGCCACCGAATCGCCGTCGGCAGCGGCGCGGCGTTCCATGTAGAGCGCGAGTTCCGCTGCGGCGCAGGCGGCGTCGCGGCGGGCGTTCATCGGCGTGGTGCCGGCGTGGCTGGCCATGCCGATGATCTCGCCGACAAAGCGCACGCTGGCGTTGATGGAGGTGACGATGCCCAGCGGCAGGTCGAGCGCATTCAGCACCGGGCCCTGTTCGATGTGCACCTCAACGAAGCCGAGGTAGCGCTGCGGCTCGCGCCGCAATGCGGCAATGGCCTGCAACTCAGCGGGCAGACCGGCGTGGCGCATGGCCTCGCGCATGGAGATGCCGTCTTTGTCCTGCTGCTCCAGCCAGGCGGGGTTGAAGGCGCCAGTGAGCGCACCGGAGCCGAGGAAGGTGGCCTTGTAGCGCTGACCTTCTTCTTCCGCGAAGGCCACGACTTCGATGCCAAAGGGCAGGCGCCGCCCGGCGCGGTGCAGCGCGCGCACGCAGGCCATGGGGATGAAATGGCCGATGCGGCCGTCGTATTTGCCGGCGTTGCGCACGGTGTCATAGTGCGAGCCGGTGAGCAGGCGGCGGGCTTGCGCATCGGTGCCTTCATACACGCCGACGACGTTGCCCACGGCGTCGATGTCCACGCGGTCGAAGCCGCAGTCGCGCAGGGTGGCGGCAATGTCGGCGGCGCAGGTGCGGTGGGCGTCGGTGAGGTAGGTGGCGGTCAGCTCGCCCTTATCGGCCCACGCAGGTTCGCTGTGCGTGGCGAGTTGTTCGCACCAGTCCCACACCTGGTTGCCTTGTTCGGGGATGACGCTGAACTTGTCGTTCAGCCGCAGTTCGGCAATGCGGTGAATTTGCCGCAGCGCCTCGGCAAATTCGAAGTCGGGCGGGTTGTCCACGCGGCGCTCCAGGGCGGCGAGGATTTGCGCGCGGTTCAAGCCCGTGCCGCGCGGGCCGCGCACTGCGAGGATGAACGGCCAGCCCATGCGCTCGCGATACGTCGCGTTGTGCTGGGTGATGCGCGCAAATTCCTCTGGCGTGCAATGTGACAGCCCGGCGCGGCTTTGCTCGCCGCTGGATTCGGTGGTGAGCGTGCCGGCCACGGCCGCCTTGCCCGCCAGCTCGGGGTGGGCGAGGATGAGGGCGAGCTGCTCTTCGCGGCTGGAGGCGCGCACGGTCTGCACCAGTGCATGCTTGAGCGCGGCCAGCGTGGCGAAGGGGCGGGCCGCGGCGGTGCGCTGCGCGATCCACGGTGAGTGTTCGTACACGCCGTCGAGCAGGGCGGCGAAGTCGGCGGGCGATGCGGTGTTGAGGGCGGCGAGTTGCAGCATGTTCATTCCCAGAGAAAGGCGGTTGCGGGATCGAAGGGGTGCGTGCGTTGCCAATGCCGCGCAATGTCGATGCGTCGCGTCACCCACACCCGATCGTGGTGCGCGATGTGATCGAGAAAGCGCTGCAGCGCGCGCATGCGGCCTGGGCGGCCGAGCATGCGGGCGTGCATGCCGACGCTCAGCATTTTTGGCGCGGACTCGCCTTCGGCGTAGAGCACGTCGAAGCTGTCGCGCAGATAGGTGAAAAAATCATTCGCTTGAACGAAGCCCTGCGGCAAGCCGAAGCGCATGTCGTTGCTGTCCATGACGTAGGGCACGATGAGTTGCGGTGCCAGGTCGCCGCTGGTCTTGCGCACCTGCAGCCAGAAGGGCAGGTCGTCGCCGTAGGAGTCGCTGTCATAGGCGAAGCCGCCGTAGTCGGCCACGAGGCGGCGGGTGTTGGGGCTGTCGCGCCCGGTGTACCAGCCCAGCGGACGCACACCGCACACGGCTTCAATGGCGTCCATGCCCAGGCGCATGTGCTCGCGTTCGGTGGTTTCGTCCACGTTCTGGTAATGAATCCAGCGCCAGCCGTGGCAGGCGATTTCATGGCCGAGTTCAACGCAGGCCCGGGCGATGTCGGGTGTGCGCTGCAAGGCCATGCCGACGCCAAAGACGGTCAGCAGCAGGCCACGGCGCTCGAACTCGCGCAGGATGCGCCAGACACCGGCGCGCGAGCCGTATTCATAGATGCTCTCCATGCTGAGGTGCCGCGCCGGGAAGCTTGGCGGGTTGGACATTTCGGATAGAAATTGCTCACTGCCCGCATCGCCATGCAGCACGCAGTTTTCGCCGCCTTCTTCGATGTTGAGCACGAACTGCACCGCAATGCGTGCCCCGCCCGGCCACTGCGCATGCGGCGGGTTGCGGCCGTAGCCGATGAGATCGCGGGCGTAGCTTGTGTTCGCGGTGGGATGGGACATGGCGATGTGAACGGGAAGGGGCCTGGGCCTTGCTCGGAGGGGCGTCAGGCGGGATGGCCTGGCGCGAGTGCCTGCGTCAGATCGGCCGAAGCGGTGCGGGGTTCGTAAAGCAAGTTGTTTTCGGTTTCCAGCAAATGCGCTTCCATCAGCGCCTTGGCGCGCGGCACGTCGCGGGCTTCCAGCGCGTCCAGAATGGCCAGATGCTCGTCCGACGAATGCAGCGCAGCGCGTGACGACTGATACATGAGGGTGATGAGGGCGCAGCGCGAAATCAGCTCCGACAGGATTTGGGCCAGCACGCCGCAACCAATGCGCTCGGCCATGAGCACATGGAAATCGCCGAGCAGACGGGTACGGCCCTTCACGTCCACCCGCCTGACCACGAGTTGTTCCTGCTTCATATGGGCGCGCAAGGCGCGAAAGTCGGCGGTCGTGGCACGGCTGCAGAATTCTTCCACCAGGTGTTGCTCCAGATGCCGCCGCACGGCGAACACCTGCCGCGCTTCGTCCACCGACGGCGAGGCCACAAAGGCCCCGCGCGCCGGCTCCAGGGTGATGAGATGGTCGCGCGCGAGCTGGAACAGCGCCTGCCGCACGATGGTGCGCGACACGCCGTAAATGCTGGCGATTTTCTGCTCCGTGAGCTTGGCGCCTGGCGACAGGCGGTGCTCGACGATGGCCGCGGTAATCGCCTCGGCGATGAGCTGGGTCGAGTCTTGCTCCGGCGGCGTTGGCCCCGCGGCCGAAGCCAGCGTGGGCTGAATCTTGCTTGGCGTTTTCGCCCCGGTTTTCCGACGCGACAACGTGACGGCGTTCATGGCTTGGCTCCTCCTGGCGGCGTGTGGGTATTGCCGGTGGTTGAAATTGATGCCGTGCAGTGATTGTATTTCGTTTGCGCTTGGAATAGCATACATAAAAATTATTGAGTGTATGCAAAAAGAGGTCGACAAAAAATGGGCAAGCTCACTACGCACATCCTCGACACCGCGCACGGCAAACCCGCGAGCGGCGTCCATATCGCCATTTTGGCTGAGCGCGACGGCGTCTGGCTTGAACTGGGCACGGCAAGCACCAATGCCGATGGCCGCTGCGACGCGCCGCTCTTGCAAGGCACCGCGCTCAGCGTGGGCCGCTACCGGCTGGTGTTCCATATCGGCCCGTACTTCCGCGCTCAGATGCGCGCTGAGGCTCAAACGCAGGGCCAGGCGGCAGAACAGCTCGCTTTTCTGGACGAGGTGCCCATCGAATTCGGCGTCGGCGACGCCGACGCGCACTATCACGTTCCTTTGCTCGTCACGCCCTGGAGTTATTCGACGTACCGGGGGAGTTGAGCGGCAGGCCGCACGCCATCAGGCCCGGCTCGGTTCACCCCACAAATCCTGCGCGAAAGCGCGCTTGCTGTCATCGTCCTCTGGAGAATTTGCCATGCACAAACAACTCGCCATCCTGACCCTCGTCCTGGGTTCCAGTCTGGGCGCAGTGGCACATGCCCAGTCCAGCGTGCAGCTCTATGGCACGGTCGATCTCGGCGTTGAGCACTTCAACAATGGCGCGGGCAGTGTCAGCAAACTCGGCAATGGCATCTTCAACCCCAGCGTCTTCGGCCTCAAGGGGCAGGAAGATCTGGGCGGTGGCACCTCGGTGTTTTTTCAGACCGAAACCTCGTTCTGCGCCAACGGCGTGTCGCCAGGCGCCAGCAGTTCCAGCCAGGAATACTGCGGCCCCGGCTTCATGGGGCGCACCAGCATCGTCGGCTTGAAGGGCGGCTTTGGCACCTTTCAGATGGGGCGCATGTTCACCCTCAGCAACGGCGACTTTTACGTCATCGATCCGCTGCACAGCGATAGTCTCAGCCCGTTCGGCAACACCAATGTGGCCACCATCGGCGAGCCGGTCTGGTACAGCCAGGCCATTGCCTACTACTCGCCGAGCTTCAGCGGTTTCAACGCCGCGGCCATGTATCAGTTCGGTGATGGCATCAGCCTGACCCAGACCACCGGCGCCTACAACCTGCACCTGGGCTACGCCCAAGGCCCGTTATTCCTCGGTGTGGACTATGAAAACCAGAAAGGTCCGAACAACGTCACCGCCCTCAAGCACACCATGCTGGCCGCCGCCTACGACTTTCAGGTGGTTCGCATTGGCGCGTATGTTGCGCGCAACCGGCCAGACCCGAGCAGCGGCAACCCCAGCCTGAACGCCTATGCGCTCACCGCCAGCGTGCCCTACGGCGCGGCCACCTTCATTGGCGAATTTGCGTTACAGACCGACAAAACCGTTTCGCGTCCCAACACGCGGCAATACAACCTGGGCGTGCTCTATGCGCTGTCCAAGCGCACCGCGCTGTATGCCCTGTATGCCCGCGCGACCAACTATTTCAATTTCGTCAACGAGGTGGACGCCTTCGGCAATAACGACGCGCCCACTGCGCCGAGCGGCTCGGGTGCTGCGTCCACTGGCATCGCCCTGGGCATCAGCATGAATTTCTGATCAGCGCATTTCAGTCGCAGCGGACAATGGGCTGCGGGCGCGTTCGAACCGAGCGATCCCGCGGCACGCGACTTTGAAGACTTTCGCAGAGCCTGCCGTGGCGAAAGTCGTTTTCATGTGAATGGTGGAAGGAACCATGATGAACGACTTGTTTGCCACCCTCGTGCCGTATGCGATGAACTGGGCCGGTCTGCTGCTGATCTGGCTGCATGTGATCGTGGCGATCGCCTGGATCGGCTCTTCGTTTTACTTCGTCTGGCTGGACAACAGCCTGGAGCCGCCCAAGGCCGCCGACCTCAAGGCCAAGGGGGTGGACGGCGAGTTGTGGGCGGTGCATGGCGGCGGCTTCTACAACCCGCAGAAGTACATGGTCGCGCCCAAGGATTTGCCGCAGCATCTGCACTGGTTCTACTGGGAGAGTTACACCACCTGGCTGTCAGGCTTCGCGCTGCTGTTGGTGCTCTATCTGTATCACGCGGGCATCACCGTGGTCGATCCGCGCGTGTTCGCCTGGTCGTCCCCGGCCTGGGCCGGCGTGGCGCTGCTGGGGTTTCTGGTGGTCGGCTGGTTCGTCTATGACGGAATCTGCCGCCTGTTCGGCCAGGGCCAGAACGGCGACCGCAATGTGGGCGTGCTGGTGGCGCTGTATGTGGTCGTCGCTGCCTGGCTGGCCTGCCATCTGTTCGCCGGGGGCGCGGCTTTCCTCATCACCGGGGCCATGCTGGCCACCATGATGAGCGCCAATGTGTTCTTCTGGATCATCCCCGGCCAGCGCCGCGTGGTGGCGGCCATGCGCGCCGGGCAAACGCCCGATCCGCTGGACGGCAAGCGCGGCAAGCAGCGCAGCGTGCACAACACTTACTTCACCCTGCCGGTGCTGTTTGCCATGCTGTCCAACCATTACGGCTTCGTCTACAACGCGAAGAACAACTGGATCGTGCTGGCGCTGATGATGCTCGCCGGTGCGCTTATCCGGCAGTTCTTCGTGCTCAAGCACAAGGGCGCGTGGAAGTGGCAGTACTGGGGTGTGGCGGTCGCCATCATCCTGGGCGTGGCCGTGGCCATTGCGCCCAAGCCGCAGCCAGTGCTGGCCTCAGCCAAGCCGGTGAGCTTTGCCAGGGTGCAGCACATCGTGCAGGAGCGCTGCCTTCTTTGCCACGCCGGGGCTGCCGCGCAAGATGGCATCCGGCTCGATTCGCCGCAGAGCATCGTCAGCCACGCGCAGGCCATCTACCAGCAGGTGGTGGTTGCACGCTCCATGCCGCTGAACAATGCCACGCAAATCACCGATCTGGAGCGTGCCGAAATGGGCCAGTGGGTGAAAGAGGGTGCCAAGCCCTAGCCTGGCCACGTTCGATTCGCCGCAGTTCCGCCGAGTCCGATTGAACGCGCGATGAGCGCACGATCCCAAGGAGCACACCATGGCAGACGCCAGCAATAGGCAACACAGCACGGCAGCACCCCACCCGGTTGACGAGGTGCTGCCCGCAGGCAAACTTGTGGCGCTGGGCATTCAGCATGTGCTGGTGATGTACGCTGGCGCCGTGGCGGTGCCGCTCATCATCGGTTCGGCGCTGAAGCTGCCGGTCGAGCAGATTGCGCTGCTCATCACCGCCGATCTGTTCATCTGCGGCATCACCAGCATCATCCAGTCGCTCGGGCTCACGCCCTGGTTCGGCATCCGCATGCCGGTGATGATGGGCATGACCTTCGCCTCGGTCACGCCGATGATTGCCATCGCCACCACGCCCGGCATGGGCTTGCAGGACATCTTTGGCGCCATCATCGCCGCGGGCCTGTTCGGCATGCTCATCGTGCCTTTCGCCTGCCGTCTCATCAGCCTGTTCCCGCCGGTGGTCACGGGCTCGGTCATCACCATCATTGGCGTGTCGCTCATGCAGGTGGGCATTCAGTGGGCGGTGGGCGGCGCCTGGCTCCAGCCCCTGATTCCCGATGCGTCACCGCATGCGGCCGCGGGCAGCATGGTGCCCAACCCGGCCTATGCGTCGATGGAAAACCTCGGCATCGCGCTGTTCGTGCTTGTTGTCATCCTGCTCATCAGCAAGTATGGCCGCAACTTCCTCAAGAACATTTCCGTGCTCGTCGGTCTGGTGGCCGGCAGCCTGGTTGCGGCACTGCTCGGGCTGATGCATTTTGACCAGGTTGCCCGGGCGGACGCCTTTCACCTCGTCATGCCCTTCCAGTTCGGCGCGCCCCAATTCGCCATCGGCCCCATCGTCACCCTTTGCGTGGTGCAGCTGGTGGTGTTCGTCGAATCGGCCGGCATGTTCTTCGCGCTGGGCGACATCGTCGGCCGCAAAGTGGGCCGCACCGAGCTGGCTCGCGGCCTGCGGGTGGACGCGCTTGGCACCATCCTGGCCGGCATGTTCAACACCTTTCCGACCACCTCGTTTTCGCAGAACATCGGCCTGGTCGGCATGACCGGGGTGCGCAGCCGCTGGGTCACGGTGACGGGCGGCGCCATCATGGTGCTGCTCGGGCTCATGCCGAAGCTCGGCGCGCTGGTTGCGGCCATTCCCCAGCCGGTGCTTGGCGGCACCGGCATCGCCATGTTCGGCATGGTCGCCGCCACCGGCATTCGCATCCTCAGCGAGGTGGACTACAAGACCAACCGCAACAACCTGCTCATCGTCGCGCTGGGCATTGGCTTCGGCATGATTCCGCTGGTTGCTCCGCAGTTTTTCATCCACTTTCCCAAGGTGCTTGAACCCATGCTCCACAGCGGCATCCTGCTCACCGCCGTGGTGGCGTTCGTGCTCAATCTCTACTTCAACGGATTCGGCCCCCTGGACCCCAAAGGGCTGCGGGAACTGGAGTCCTCCGCCGAAGACGCCGCCTCGCTGCGCTGAGAATGCGCGGTCCTTGGGCACCGCTTCGCCGGGTTTGCTATGGTTCAGATCGGATCAATTCAAGACGCGCAAGCCGGATGCATCTCCTCGTTCTCGATGTCGGTAATACCCGGTTGAAATGGGGGCTCTATGCCAGCCCGCAGCGCGGCGCGGAGCTGTTTGCCAGCGGTGCGATGCTGCTGGAAGAGGTCGATCAATTGCATGCGGTGCTCGCCGCGCAGCCTCGCGCCACGCAGGTGATCGGTTGTGCTGTGGCCGGCGCTGTGGTCACGGCGCGGGTCTGCGCCGAACTAGACGCTCTGGGCCTGCAATGCAACTGGATCAGCGCGCAGTCTGAACAATGCGGTGTGCGCAACAGCTATGCCGCGCCGTCGCTGCTGGGAGCGGACCGTTGGGCGGCGCAGCTTGGAGCGCGCCAGCGCATTTCCGATCAGGCGGCGATGGTGATCAGCGTGGGAACCGCCGTCACGGTCGATTGCCTCAGCCGCGACGGAATCTTTATCGGCGGCATCATCCTTCCCGGTTTCGGTTTGATGCTCAAGGCGCTGGAGATGGGCACCGCCGGGCTGCGCGTGCCGGAGGGCGAGATCTGCGACTTTCCCGTCAACACCAGCGATGCGCTGATGAGCGGTGGCGCGCTGGCCATCTCAGGCGCAGCGCGGCAGATGCATGCGCGCCTGCAAGCGCATGAACGGGGCGAGGTGGCCGTGCTGCTCACCGGCGGCGCCGCGCCCAAGCTGCGCGATGCGCTGGGCCTGCCGCATCAGCATGTCGAACATCTGGTGTTCGAAGGCCTGCTGTGCATCGCGGCGCAGCAGGCGCAAACACATCAGAGCACGTAGCGCGACAGGTCTTCGTCGCGGGCGATGTCGCCCAGACGTGCGTTGACCATCGCCGCATCCACTTTCACCGTGCTGTGCTGCGCGCCGTCGGCGTGGAAGGACACGTCTTCGAGCAACCTCTCCATGACGGTGTGCAGCCGTCGCGCGCCGATGTTCTCGGTTTTCTCGTTCACCTGAAACGCCACCTCGGCCATGCGGCGGATGCCGTCGGCGGTGAACTCGACCTGCACGCCATCGGTCGCCAGCAGCGCCGCGTACTGCTTGGTCAGGCTGGCGTCGGTGCTGGTGAGAATGGCCTCAAAGTCCGCGACCGAGAGCGACTCCAATTCCACGCGGATGGGAAAGCGCCCCTGCAGTTCGGGAATGAGGTCCGAGGGCTTGGCCACATGAAACGCGCCGCTGGCGATGAACAGAATGTGGTCGGTGCGCACCATGCCGTATTTGGTGCTGACGGTCGTGCCTTCCACCAGCGGAAGCAGATCGCGCTGCACGCCCTGGCGCGACACATCGGCGCCCTGCGTGTCACTACGCGAGGCGACCTTGTCGATTTCATCGAGGAACACAATGCCGTTCTGCTCCACCGCGCGCAGCGCCCCGGCCTTGATCTCGTCCTCGTTGACCAGTTTGGAGGCTTCCTCGTCGATCAGCAGCTTCTGCGCTTCGCGCACCGTGAGCTTGCGCGTTTTGCTGCGCGTCTGCCCCATATTGGCGAACATGGAGCGGATCTGCTCGGTCATGTCTTCCATGCCGGGCGGGCCCATGATGTCCACGCTGGCCGGGTGAACGGCGACGTCAATCTCGATTTCCTTGTCGTCGAGCTGGCCTTCGCGCAGGCGCTTGCGCAGCAGTTGCCGGGTCGGGTTGGTTTCGGTGATCGACGCCGTGTGGCCGCTGGAATCCGCCGGTGGGGGCAGCAGCACGTCGAGAATGCGCTCTTCCGCGCGGTCTTCGGCGCGGGTGCGCTGCTGGCGCATGGCCGTTTCGCGCGCCAGCTTCACGGCCGCCTCCATCAGATCACGGATGATGGTGTCCACGTCGCGCCCGACATAGCCCACCTCAGTGAACTTGGTGGCCTCGATCTTGATGAATGGCGCATCGGCCAGCTTGGCCAGGCGGCGTGCAATCTCCGTTTTGCCCACGCCGGTGGGGCCGATCATCAGGATGTTTTTTGGCGTGATTTCGTGCCGCAGCGGCTCGGCCACCTGCTGGCGGCGCCAGCGGTTGCGCAGGGCAATGGCCACGGCCTGCTTGGCCTTGGCCTGGCCGATGACAAAGCGGTCGAGTTCGGAGACGATTTCGCGGGGAGTCATGTTCATGGAGTCACTCACCCAAGGTTTCGATGGTGTGCGATTGGTTGGTGTAAATGCAGATGTCGCCCGCGATGCGCAGCGATTGGGCAACGATCTCGCGCGGGCTCAGCGTGGTGTGTTCGAGCAGGGCCCTTGCGGCCGACTGCGCATACGCGCCACCCGAGCCGATGGCCACGATGCCGTACTCGGGCTCCAGCACATCGCCATTGCCGGTGATGATGAGCGAGTGCTCGGCATCCGCCACCGACAGCATGGCCTCAAGGCGGCGCAGCATGCGGTCGGTACGCCAGTCCTTCGCCAGTTCAACGGCGCTGCGCAGCAATTGGCCCTGGTGCTTTTCCAGCTTGGCCTCGAAGCGCTCGAACAGGGTGAAAGCGTCCGCAGTGCCCCCGGCGAATCCGGCCAGAATCTGGTTGTTGTAGAGCCTGCGAACTTTGCGCGCGGTGGACTTGACGACGATGTTGCCAAGCGTCACCTGCCCGTCGCCGCCCAGGGCAACGGTGGCGCCGCGGCGCACGCTGAGAATGGTGGTGCCGTGATATTGATCCATGCCGCAATGTAGTGGTGAGCTGGCAAAACGCAAGAGGCACGGCAGCCGTCGCGCCGAAGGCGATGCATTTCAGTCGCGGCGCAACTGGATGAGCGCGTGCTCGTGCAGGCCGAGAATGCTGAACAACCCGGCAATGAGTCGGTGCACGCCGGTGAATTGCAGGGTTTTGCCCGCGTCGTGCTGCATCATGGCCCAGTTCAGCAGCGCGCCGGCGCAGGAGAAATCGATGCGGCGCAACTGCCGCAGAGAGATGCTCAATTGCTCGTGCGCTTTGGCGGCCTCGTCCAGCGGGCCAAGGAAGAGGCTTGAACTGCCCAGAACTTCACCGCTGAGGTGCAGTTGCGCAGAGCGCGACCCGCCATTGCCCAGCACCGAGTGGGGGTTCAAGCCGGAATTCTGGAAGTCTGCCGCTGTGTGGGCGGGGCTGGGGGCTTGGGCGGCGGGTTCCACACCGTCCAAATCGACCCTGGCCCGGCTGGCTTCCCAAGTGGGCGGGGAGATTTCGTAGGTGACGCAATAGTCGAGCGCAATGGCGTCAAAATCGTCCTGCTGGTTGACGAGCCGCAGCAACTCCAGCCGCAGCGCCCACCACAGCTGATCGGCCTCGCGCTGCATGGCGGGCGCTTGCGCCTGGCAGAGGGAAAGCAGGGACTGCGCTCCATGCAGGGTCACGGTGCAGGCGGTCTGGTTGAGTTTTTTCAGCGCCTCGACCAAAGTCGGCAGGGCAGAGCTGGCAATGCTGCGGGCTTCGGAAAAATTCAGTTCCACCGCCGCGGGGCTGTTGAGCAGGAGTTTGCGCAACCGTTCGCCCTGCACCAGATCGACCTGTGCCGAGAACGTGATCGACGGTTTGAAGCTGCTTTCGGCAGGCTTTGCCACGCTGGGCGTGGTGGGCAGGCCGTCATCGGTCATCGGGGCCGAGGTCTGGAAGCGGCTGACAAAATCGACCACAAGGGCCTCGAACTTTTCGATCTGGCCCGATGCGCGAAACAGATCAAACAGCGCCAGCCACAACTCTTTTTCCGCGCCAAGGTCTTGCGAATTGGAAATGGCGTCGCGCAGCGCGGCTTCTGCCGCGGCATCGTCGCCGTTGGCAAAGTCCATCACGGCTTGATCGAACAGCGGGTTGGAGCTCAGGGCCTCGTGGACTTCCACTGCAAAGAACGCGCTGGGCATGAAGTCGTTGCTCGACCGCAGCCAACTGTCACCAGATGCCACTGAGACGCGGGAAGGCATGGCATCGGCACTCAGGCGTGTTGCGGCGGCAAGCGTGGGCTGTTCGTCGAATGCCAAGGGAGCGGCGCCCTGTGTGCGTCTAGGCGCCTGCGGCACGGGCGGTGTGTAGGGCACCGTGGCGGCGTAAACCGGGGGCTGCGTCGAGGGCGCTCCTGGCGTCGTTGCAGGCCCTGTTGTCGGCCCTGTTTGCGTGGGCGTGCCGGTCTCCGCTGGCGGGAGAAGCCCGCCCGGTTTGGTCATCAAAGAGGTGTCCGCGTAAGCCGTGTCCATTTTCCAGTGCATCGCGGCGCTGCCCGTGGCTTCTGGGGTGAGTGTTCCCGCGTTGAGCGAAGGGGGGGCGGATGTGAGCGGGGGCTTGGGCAGGTTGGGCTGTGGGGCGGGTGCCGCCGGCATCTGTCGGGTGACGGGCGCCCGGGCTCTGGTCGGCGCGGACGCATGGTCGCCAGCCATCGATTTCTCGATTTCGTTGATCTTGCGCAGCGTTTCGTCCCGGCCCTGCACCGGCGCGGGTTGCGAGCTCATGTCGGGGACATTGGTCTGGAGGCTGTCATCCATTCCCAGATCGGTGGCCTCGCGCTTGCGCAGCTTGCGCAAGCCATCCAGTTCGCGTTTGCGGATGAAATCATCCTGACGCTTCTGATCCTCGCGCGCCTTGACCTTGGCGAGGCTTTCATGCTCCTGCATCGCCTGTTCGTCCGTGAGCGACCAGTCGCGGGTCGGGTTCTTCACAAAAGAACCCACTCGCTTCCAGAAACCGCCAGATTCCGAACTGCTCATGCTGCTGCCTTTTTGTCGCGTGTCGGACAAGGCGCCGAGACGCCTGAAATGGATTTAATCGTTGAACATTTTCTGCTTCAGCTCGCGGCGTTGCTGCGCTTCGAGTGACAGCGTTGCGGTCGGCCGGGCCAGCAGGCGGCCGATTCCGATCGGCTCGCCTGTTTCCTCGCACCAGCCGTAGTCACCACTGTCGATGCGCTGCAAGGACTGATTGATTTTTTTCAACAGCTTGCGTTCGCGGTCGCGGGTGCGCAGTTCAAGGGCGTGCTCTTCTTCAATGGTGGCACGGTCTGCCGGGTCAGGGACGAGCAGGGTGTCTTCGCGCAGATGTTCGGTGGTTTCGCCGGCGTTCTTGATCAGATCGTTGCGCATGTCGGTGAGCAGACGTTTGAAATAGTCGAGCTGCACGTCGTTCATGTACTCGGCTTCCGGCATGGCCAGCAGGTCTTGCTCGGTCAGGTCGGAGGACGACTTGTTCTTCCAGGCATTGGCATGCTTGGGATCGGATTTTCTTGGGGTGGGTTCGATGGTTGTGCTGCTCATGGAACTTCTGTCGAGTCGGATGGGTTCCGGCGACCCCATGGCCGCCGACAAGGGCTTTGCGGCGTGGAGTTTACTCATGCCGGATGATGAAGAGCGCCGCAGGGCCGACGTGGCTTTTTTGGCCGGCGTTGCAGGGGTTTTTACAGCAGGCGCCGGGGCGGGGTTTGCGGCAACCGGCTTGGCTGTCTTGACTTCGGTTGCGTCTGCTTTCGACATGATCTCTGCTTTCCCGGTGTGTTTGGCGGGAGACTTTTTAGCGGCTGCGCCGGGCGGACTTTTGCCAGGGGCCGCGACCTCTTTTTGAGGCGCCGTTATTTGAGGCGATTTCACCACGAAAATCCTCCCGAACTTCCTATTCCGACGGCAAGTCGCCGCCTGTGTTTGACCGCATTGCACTTTGCCGCATTGCACTTTGCCGCTTTGCGCTTTGCTTTGAACGCCGTGCCGCGGTCAATCAACGTGGTACAGACCCAAGAATCCGTCCCTGTTGTGGGAAAGCTTGAGTCAAAGCCGCCCGATTCTATTCATTTCAAGCGACAAGACAAGCCTCTCACCCGATCAGGCACTGCTGCAGACCTTGTTCAAGAATGTCGCGTGGCAGGTCGATGCCGATGAACACCATCTTGCTTTGCCGCTGTTCCTGCGCCCCCCAGGGGGCGGCGAGGTCGCTGCCCATGAGCTGGTGCACGCCCTGGAACACCACTTTGCGGTCGATGCCCTGCATATTGAGCACGCCTTTGTAGCGCAGCATGCGCGGGCCGTAGACCTGCACGATGGCGCCGAGGAAGTCTTCGAGCTTGGCTGGATCGAAGGGTTTGTCGGCGCGGTAGACGAAGGACTTCACGTCGTCGTCGTGATGATGGTGGTGCGGGTGGTTGCAGTGTTCGCCGTGTTCATGGTCGTGATCGTGGTGATCATGATCATGGTCGTGGTGATCGTGTTCATCCGCCTTGAGGAAGTCGGGGTCGATGTCGAGCTTGGCGTTGAGGTTGAAGCCCTTGAGGTCGAGCACCTGCGCCAGCGGCACGTCGCCGAAATGCACCACGCTCTGCTTGGCGCGCGGGTTCATGTGCGCGAGGCGGTGTTGCAGCGCAGCGAGTGCGTCCTTGCTCACCAAGTCGGACTTGCTGATGAAAATCTGGTCGGCGAAGCCCACTTGACGGCGCGCTTCCTGCCGGGAATCGAGTTGCTGGTTGGCGTGTACCGCGTCGACCAGGGTGAGGATGGCGTCGAGCATGTATTGGCTGGCGACTTCATCATCCATGAAAAAGGTTTGCGCCACCGGCCCGGGGTCGGCGATGCCGGTGGTTTCAATGATGACGCGGTCGAACACGATCTCGCCTTTGCGGCGCTTGAGTGCGAGGTCGGCAAGGGTGGCGCGCAGGTCGTCGCGGATGGTGCAGCAGATGCAGCCGTTGGACATCTGCACGATCTGCTCGCCGGTTTCGCGCACCAGAATGTCGCTGTCGATGTTTTCTTCGCCGAACTCGTTTTCGATCACGGCGATCCTGGAGCCATGCGCTTCGTTGAGCACGCGCTTGAGCAGCGTGGTTTTACCGCTGCCGAGAAAGCCGGTGATGATGGTGGCGGGGATGAGGGAGGACATGGTGGGATTCCTTTTGAGGGGCAACGCTTCGAGATGGGGGCAAGTGCCGAAAAATCAAATTTTGCGCAGCAGCAGGCCCTTGAGATAGTCGCCTTCCGGGAAGTGCAGGCTCAGCGGATGGTCGACGCCGGCGCCGGTGCGGGCGATGATCTGCGCGTCGGCTCCGGCGTCGAGCGCGGCACCGGCAACGATTTTCTGGAACAGCTCGGCGCTGATGCCGCCTGAACACGAAAAGGTGAACAGC
>JAFGXB010000229.1 GCA_016936875.1 Burkholderiaceae bacterium
ACGGACTTCAGGGGAAAACTTGTTCGACTTGTTCATGGCTCCATTCTCTTGAATGTTGGAGCCTCCTCAAAAACCGGGGCGGTTCAATTACGGGGCAATCTCCTTACTGTCCCAGGACGCGCCGGGCCTGGAAGTGTTGGGCAAAGATGGCGTCTGGAAGCAGGTGGAGGTCATCGATGGCGCCTTCGTGGTGAACATCGGAGACCTGATGGCGCGGTGGACCAATGACCAGTTGCGAGCCAATTTGCACCGAGTTATCAATCGCCAGGTCACGCTGCGCCATTCGGCTGCCTTCTTCCTCGACCCCGACTATGACGCCGTAATCGAGCCCATCGGGAGCTGCGTACCGGCTGGCACGCCGCCTGTCTACGCTCCTATCGTGTTCGGCCGATACAACGAGGCCAAGCTAGATGCGACGTTCGAGTTCAGGCGGCAGCCACTGCCCGGAGCGTCGCCGCTATAGCCAAGGAGAACTGACATGCAAGGAGTGTCCCGGAAAGTCTTCCAAGCCGTGCTGTACGAGGCAGTGGCGGTGTTCTGCATTTCGCCGGCAATCTCGCTGATCTATAGGGAAGGCTTGGCCTATTCCGGTGCTCTGTCCGTGATGATCTCCGTCATCGCGGTTACCTGGAACATGATCTTCAACTCGGGATTCGAGTATTGGGAATCGCGCCGGCGTCGGCGCACGCGCACCACGCTACGCCGCATCCTGCACTCCACCGGCTTCGAAGGTGGGTTGACGTTCATCCTGCTGCCCCTGGTGGCCTATTGGCTGAATATCTCGTTGTGGGAGGCTTTGATGGTGAACATCGGCCTGTTTGCCTTCTTCTTCGTCTATTCATTCATGTTCCAGTGGGTCTTCGATCGCTTGTTCGGCGTGCCGAATTCAGCGAAGGAAGTCATGTGAATCGCTGCGGAAACCCGCGCGGCGAATTCTGTCCGCGCGAATTCGGGGTCACGCGAATTTGAAGGGACTCGGGGCCTAGCTCCGTAGCATGCTCCCTCAATCAGGCAATCTGCCCCTCTCACCCGCAGCTCCCGATATACCCGCAGTTCTCGCAGCGGTCGCAGCCATCGACGCGGCGCAGGAAGGGACCGCCGCATTCGGGGCAGATGCGGCCGCCGGGCAGCAGGTCGGGCGAGGCGTCGGCCGATTCGAGGTCGATGCGCAGGGCTTCGGGGACGTGGGCGCGCTGCGCCAGCGAGAGCAGCGATTGTTCGCGGCCCGAAGCATCGAGATAGCCGCGCCGGCGCAGCAGTTCCTGCAGGGCGTAGGCGATGGCCGCCACCTCGGACTGGTGGAAGCGCGGAGCGCGGCTGCCGTCTGACTTGATGACTTCGCCGCAACGCACCGGGCCTTTGTCCCACACAACTTCGCGCATGTTCAGCAGGCTCTTGGCGATCGAGCCGCCCGAGCGCGCCACCAGCGACAGCAAGCGCATGTTGGAGGCGATCCATTGCTGGCCCTCGTCGCGCTGGCCCGCGGGCATGAAGAACTCGATGGGCCGCTCGATGCGCACGGCCTCGCCGTTCACACGGCCTTCCACCTCGGCGAAGGAGACGGAGAGATAGACGGTCTTCTGCCCTTCGGGGGTCATGTAGCTGATCTTGCTGGTGACGGCCTGCAGATCGCCCGAGGGACGGCCCTCGATGCGGCGGGTCAGCGGGTCGATGTCGCCCGTCGCTTGAACGCTAGCCGCTGCGGGCGCGGACGCCGCCGGCGCAGGCGTGGTTTGCAGCACGGCGCCCAGGACGGTGTTGGGACGGTAGGTGGCCAGACCCTTGAGCCCGGCTTTCCAGGCCTGGAGGTACAGACCCTTGAAGTCGTCGTAGGGGTAGTCGGCCGGCACGTTGACGGTCTTGCTGATGCTGGTGTCGATGAAGGGCTGCACGACCTGCAGCATCTTCATGTGATCGGCGGCCGACATCTCCAGCGCGGTGACGAAGGCGGGCGGCAGCTGGCTCATGTCGTGGCCCATGCTGCGGTACAGGCGCCAGGCGTGGTCGGCGACTTCGTACTCGCGGGTGGTGTTATCGGCCATGCGCTTCTTGCGGGTGTAGACCCACGAGAAAGCGGGCTCGATGCCGTTGCTGGCATTGTCGGCAAAGGCCAGGCTGATGGTGCCGGTGGGGGCCACGGCAAGCAGGTGCGAGTTGCGGATGCCGTGCGCGGCCATCTCGGCGCGCAGTGCCTCTGGCAGCCGTTTGGCGAAGCCGCTGTCGAGGTATTTGTTCGCGTCGAACAGCGGGAAGGCGCCCTTCTCCTTGGCGAGATCGACCGAGGCCGAATAGGCGGCGTCGCGCAGGGTGCCTGCCATGTCGGCGGCAAAGCGGCGGGCGTCTTCGCTGTCGTAGCGCAGGCCCAGCATCACGCAGGCGTCGCCCAGGCCGAGGAAGCCCAGGCCAACGCGGCGCTTGTTCTGCGCCTCTTCAAGCTGCTCGGGCAGCGGCCAGTAGGTGACGTCGAGCACGTTGTCGAGCATGCGCACGGCGATGCGGGTGATGGCCTGAAAGCGCGCGGCATCGAAGCGTGCCTGCGGCGTGAACGGATCACGCACGAAGCGGGTGAGATTGATCGAGCCCAGGCAGCAGCAGCCGTAGTCGGGCAGGAACTCTTCGGCGCAGGGATTGGTCGCCTCGAAGGTCTCGCAGTAGTAGAGGTTGTTGTCGCGGTTGGCGGTGTCGAGGAACAGGATGCCCGGCTCTGCATGATCGTAGGTGGACTGCATGATCTGGTCCCACAGATCGCGGGCGCGCACGCTGCGGTACACCCACTCACCATCAGCCCGCAGGTGCGCGCCCTCGGCCAGCTGGTCATCGCCCGGCTTGGCCTTGTGCACCAGATCGATGGGCGCATCGCTTTCGACCGCCTGCATGAACGCCGCACTCACGCCCACCGACAGATTGAAGTTCTTGAACGCGCCCTGATCCTTGGCGTGGATGAAGGCTTCGATGTCGGGATGGTCGATGCGCAGCACGCCCATCTGCGCGCCACGGCGGCTGCCGGCCGATTCCACCGTTTCGCACGAGGCGTCGAACACCCGCATGAACGACAGCGGCCCGCTGGCGCGGCTGTGCGTGCCGCCGACATGCGCGCCCACCGGGCGGATGCGCGAGAAGTCATAGCCCACGCCGCCGCCGCGCCGCATGGTTTCAGCGGCCTGTGCCAGAGCCTTGTAGATGCTGGGTTTGCCGTCCTTGTCGTCGGACACCGAATCGCCGACGGGCTGGACGAAGCAGTTGATCAGCGTGGCCTGAATATCGGTGCCCGCCGCCGACATGATGCGCCCGGCGGGCACGAAGCCACCTGCCAGCGCTTCGCGGAACAGGGCCTCGCAGCGGGCCGGATCGGCCTCTTTCGCGGCCAGCGCGCGGGCCACGCGGGCGTGGATGTCTTCAATGCTGCGCTCGCTGCCTTTGGCGTATTTTTCCGCCAGAACGTCAATGCTGATGTCTTGTGCTTGCATGGTGTGTGAATAAGAGAAAAACCGCGCAACGGGGCGCGGCGGGACATGGAATGCGCCTCAAACCTGCGGCGCCCGGTGCCCACACGCAGTGAACCGAAAGGGGGACTGGCGGCAGGCGGCGGTGATGATGGATTTATAGCGCGTCTTCGGCCTCGTCGGGGTCAACCTCGGTCAAACCCAGCAGGGTTTGCGTCTGATCGACCGGCAAGGCCTCGACGGTCTTGAGCTGGCGGGTCATGGCGCGGGTGCGGGTTTCCGCCTGGCCGATGGTGTTGCTGGCCTCGTCGAGCTTTTTGCGGGTTTTGGCGAGCACGTCGCCGAATTTGGTGAACTCGGTTTTCACCGCGCCAAGCACCTTCCACACTTCGGTGGAACGCTGCTCCAGCGCCAGGGTGCGGAAACCCATGTGCAGGCTGTTGAGCAGCGCCAGCAGGGTGGTGGGGCCGGCGAGCATCACGCGGTGCTCGCGCTGCAGCGCCTCCACCAAACCCGGCCGACGCAGCGCCTCGGCGTACAGGCCCTCGGTGGGCAGGAACAGAATGCCGAAGTCGCTGGTGTGCGGCGCTGCAATGTATTTGGCCTGGATGGTTTTGGCCTCGTCGCGCAGACGCAGTTCAAGCGCCTTGGAGGCAGCCTCGGCGTCGGCCTTGTCGGCGCGATCCTGCGCGTCGAGCAGGCGTTCGTAGTCTTCGCGTGGAAACTTGGCGTCGATCGGCAGCCACACCGGGCCGTCGCCCTTGCCCGGCAGGCGAATGGCGTATTCCACTCGCGCATTGCTGCCGGGCACGGTTTCCACATTCACGCCGTATTGCTCGGGCGTGAACACCTGCTCGATGAGACCGGCGAGCTGAATTTCCCCGAACACACCGCGCGACTTCACATTGCTGAACACCCGCTGCAAATCGCCCACGCCTTGCGCCAGGGTCTGCATTTCGCCCAGACCGCGGTGCACCAGCTCCAGGCGTTCGGCCACCTGCTTGAAACTCTCGCCCAGCCGCTGCTCCAGCGTGGCGTGGAGTTTTTCGTCCACGGTGGCGCGCATCTGTTCGAGTTTTTTCTCGTTGTCGGCCTGCAGTTCGCGCAGCCGCAGCTCGACCGTGCCGCGCATTTCGCCAAGGTTCTTGTCGGTGGATTGACGCAGCTCGGTCAGCCGCAACTCGGTGGATTCGCGCATGGCGGTCTGGCCTTGCTCGGTGCTCTGGCGCGCTTCGATCAGGCGCTGATCGGTGGTCTGGCGCAGGGCATCGAGCCGCTCGACGAGTTGCGCCTGTAAGGACTGCAGGCTCTGGGTGTTGGTTTGCGTGAGATGGCCAACCTGCTGCACCAGGGTGTCGCCCACCGCCTTCTGCAGGCTTTGCAGTTGCAGTGCAACGGCGTCGAGCTGGGCGTTTTGCGTGCGCGTGCTCTCGCCCTGCTGGTTGAGCAACATCTGCTGGAACTGCGCCAACTGCCCGGCCTGCTCGGTGCGCAGGCTCTGGCCGCTGGTCTGCACCGCGCCGCGCAGCTCGCGCTCCAGGCGCTCAAGGTTGGGCGAGAGTTCCGCGCCGATCTCGCGGCGCAAGTCTTGCAGGCCCCGCAGGCGGGACAACAGCGCCCAGCCCATGACCAGCAGCACGAGCAACAACAGGGCGAGGAGGAGAAGCAACACCAGTTCAAGTGACATGCGGATTCAGCCGGTGACCGGGGTGAGCGGCGGCTGGCCTTGCAGCACCGCGAGAAGGTTGTCCACCGCGAGTTGCGCCATGGCGCGGCGGGTGGGAATGCTGCTGCTGGCAATGTGCGGCGTGAGCACCAGACGCGGCGCGCTCAGCAGCACCGGGTTCACTGCGGGCTCGCCCTCGAACACATCCAGCCCGGCAGCGCCGAGTTGCCCGCTGTGCAGCGCGTGGGCGAGCGCGGCTTCGTCCACCACGCCGCCGCGGGCGATGTTGACCAGCGTAGCGCCAGCTTGCATCTGCGCCAGTTCCGCAGCGCCGACGAGGTGATGCGCGGCCGGGCTGTAGGGCAGCGCCAGCAGCACATGCTGGCTCTGGCGCAGCAGATCGGGCAGGCTACGGTATTCAGCGCCCAGCGCCTGTTCGATGTGCGCCTGAAGGGGTGTGCGGTTGTGATACAGCACGCGCATGTTGAAGCCGTGCGCCGCGCGGCGAGCGATGGCCTGGCCGATGCGCCCCATGCCCACGATGCCCAGCACGCTGCCATGCACGTCGGCCCCGGCGAACAGATCGACGCTCCATTTTTTCCACTGCCCGGCGCGCAAAAACCGCTCGGCATCGCCAACCTGCCGCGCGGCCGCCAGCAGCAGGGCAAAGCCAAAGTCTGCCGTGGTTTCAGTGAGCACATCGGGCGCGTGGGTCACGGTGACGCCGCGTTCGGCGCAGGCGGCCAGGTCGATGTGATCGACGCCGACGGTCATGGTGCTGATGATCTTGAGCTGCGGGCAGGCATCGAGCAGCGCCGCGTCGATGCGTTCGCTGCCGGTGATGAAGGCGCCGTGCTTGTCGGCCAGTCGCTGGCGCAGGACTGCGGGGGTGCAGATGTCGTCGTCCGGCGTGGTTTCCACGTCGGCCACGCCGCGCAGTGGGTCAATGATGTCGGGGAACACGGCGCGCGCCACCAGCACGCGCGGCAGTTCATGCCGCAGGGAATGGTTCATCGAAAAAACACCAGGGTGAGCAGCAGAAAACACGGCAGCAGGATGGCAAACGACCAGCCCATATAGCCGAAGAACGAGGGCATGCGCACGCCGCGATGCTCGGCAATGGCCTTGACCATGAAGTTGGGCGCATTGCCGATGTAAGTGACCGCGCCCATGAACACCGCCCCGGCGGAGATGGCGGCCAGCGTGGTGACCTGCGTCATGAGATGTGCGGCGTCGCCCCCGGCGAGATTGAAGAACACCAAATAGGTCGGCGCGTTGTCGAGGAAGGACGAGAGCGCGCCAGTGAGCCAGAAATAAGTTGCGGCGATGGGCTGGCCCTGCGCGTCGGTGGTCAGCCGCACCAGCGAGGCCAGCGCCCCGCTACTGCCTGCGCGCAGGATGGCGATGACCGGGATGATGGTGAGGAAGATGCCCAGAAACAGCTTGCCCACTTCGATCATCGGCCCCCAGGTGAACGCGTTTTCATGGCGCGCCTGCCGCGGCGTGGTGGCCAGCGAGAGCAGGGCCGCGAGAACGAGCACCGCATCCCGCGTGAGGTTCTGCAAATCCAGGCTTTGCCCCAGAACCGGCACCGTGACCCCAGGCTTCCAGATGCCGCTGTGCAGCACCGCAGCGACAATGACGACCAGCCACAGCACATTCCAGCCGCCGATGATGCCCAGCGGGCTGTCGGGCGTGGGATCGGCCCGCGGACGCACGTCTTCCTTGCGCCAGAACCAGCGGTCCAGCAGATAAAACACGGCCAGCAACAGCGCGCAGAGCAAGACCGTGGGTGCCAGCAGGTGCTTGAGTGTCCAGAAAAAATCCACCCCCTTGAGAAAGCCGAGGAACAGAGGCGGATCGCCCAGCGGGGTGAGCGCGCCGCCGACGTTGGCCACCAGAAAGATGAAGAACACCAGCACATGCGCGTTGTGCCGGCGGGCATCGTTGGCGCGAATGACCGGGCGCACCATCAACATGGCCGCCCCCGTCGTGCCCATGACGCTGGCGAGCACGGCGCCAATGGCCAGCAGCAGGGTATTCTGTGCCGGGCTGCCATGCAGATTGCCGCGCACCGCAATGCCGCCGCTCACGGTGTAGAGTGCGGTGAGCAAAATGACAAAGGGCAGATATTCGTGCAGCAGGGTGTGCAGCGCGGCGTCCCAGGTGAGCTGCAGGCCGAAACTGGCGGCAAAGGGCACGAGAAACAGCGCGGCCCAGCCCGCAGCGATCTTGCCCTGATGGTGATGCCAGACCCGCCCCGCGAAGATCGGCATGAGCGCGATGGACAGCAACATGGCCGCGAAGGGCAAGCCCCACCACAAGGAGAGCGTTGCCGGGGAGAGCGTGGCCGATTCCGCCCCCTGCCCCGTTGCCGCAAATGCCGGAACCGGAAGCAGCGCCAGCAGCCCGGCCCAGCGCGCCGCGCCGTGCTGGCGCGCAGGCTCAAGCCGCATCGACGATCACCACATGCACGCGGTATGGGCCATGCGCGCCGAGCACGATGGTCTGCTCGATGTCTCCGGTACGCGACGGGCCGGACACGGTGCTGAGCGCCCGCGGCAGTTCGCCAAGCTCGGCCCGGAGCAGCGCGTAGGCGTCTTCCAGCGCAAGCACGATTCGGCTCGCCGGGACGATGGCGATATGCGTCTGCGGCAGCAAATGGGTGGACGACGGCGTGGCGGGCGAACTCGCCAGCACCAGCGAGCCCGTTTCTGCCACGGCGCAGAAGCAGCCCGTGAGGCCCAGCTTGTCGGCGTCGCGCGGCGGGCGCCATTCCAGCAGCAGACCCGCCTCGCTCCAGGGCAAACCCACCAAGGTCTCCCAGGCCACGCCCTGCGTGTCCAGCCCCTGTTCAAGGAGATAAGCAGCCACGGCCTGCGGCACCTCCTGCATGCTGACCACACGCGCCACCGTGGTCTGCAGCGACAGCGCCTGCGCGGTGAACGCCGCCGTCAAGTTCTCGCCCAACTGCGGCTGCGGGCCACGGATATGCCGGGCGATATCCACCTCGGCATCCCGCGCCTCCATCGCATGCAACGCGTCGGGACGCCCTTGACGGGCTCGAATCTGCGCCAGGATCGCGGCGCGGGCGGTGTCGGTATTCATCCGGTCGATTCTAGGAGGGCATGTCGTCCTTTGCGTCAATACAGCCAGCATCGGACATTTCGTTACCACCGCTGACAGACAGTCATACAGCAGATTTCTATGCTCGATCACTGCTGTTCACACAAAAAATAACTGACTTGGAGACCACAATGCACACACCACATCCACCAGGTGCCCGCCTGCAGCGCAATGCCCTCGGGCTGCCGCAGATCGTGGCATCGACATTAGCCAATATTGCTCCCGCGATGAGCTTTTATTTTGGCTTCGGCACCATCGTGCAGGGAGCGGGTGTGGCTGCGCCGCTGACCATCATCGCGGCCATGGTGGTGGTTCTATTTCTGACGAATACATTGGCAGAGTTCTCCAAATATCGCCCCAGCACCGGATCTTTCGTGACCTTTATCGGCATGGGATTCGGGCCAGTGGCTGGCGCAGCAGCATCGATTTTTGTCGTCTTCGGCTACGTTATCGGCGCATCCGCAGTGGTTGTCATCTCTGGCGGCTGGGCACATGACACATTGCAAACCTTTGTGGGTCTGGATGTTCCCTGGCAGATGTTGAGCATTGCCTCGGCAATCATCGTGGGATTGCTGGTGTCGCGTGGCATTGGGCTGTCAACCCGTTGGGCGGCGGGATTTTTCTACTTCGAACTTATCTTGCTCCTGATTGGAGCTTCAATCATGCTGTTCAAGAACGCGCACTGGATCAGTCTGGCGCCGTTTTCCTGGTCGCAACTCGCCGGAGGATTCAAGGGTTTGAGTCTGGGGTTTCCGCTTGCCATCTACCTATTCATCGGCTGGGAAAATTCGGCCATGCTGGCTGAGGAAACCAAGGACCCGCGCAAGAATGTCCCGCGTGCGCTTCGCTCTGCCACACTCGTAATTGGCGCCCTATATGTGTTTCTCGCATACGCCACCGAAATCGGCTTTCATCATGACGTGAAAGCCATCAGTGCATCTGCAATTCCGTTTGTCGATGCGCTCAAGGCATCCGCTGCTGCCCTCCTCATCGTTGCCTATCTCGCAGGCGTGAGCAGCATCTTTTCGTCGTTGATCGGCCTGACGAACTCACAGGCGCGGATTTTGTTCAACTCAGGCCGGGAGGGCTTGCTGCCCAAATTCTTCGGGCGGGTTCACTCCAAGCATCAGACGCCGCACATTGCAATGTGGACATTTATTGCCGTCGCTGTGGTCATCGTTGGCCTGTTTGGCCGCAACATCAAGCCAGTCGATCTTTTTGGATATGCGGCAACGCTGGGAACGATTCCCATCATTCTGACGTACCTCATTACCAACCTCGCCTTGCCTGTCTATATGCGCAAACACCACAGGACAGAATTCCACATGACGAAACATTTCGTACTGCCGGTGTTGGGTACCTTATTGATGTTGATGCCGTTATGGGGCTTGGTTGAACCTGGCCAACCGGCACCATTCAATGTCTTTCCGTATATTGCCATTGCAGTACTGGCGTTGTCGGTGATCTACGGGATCATTCTGACCAAAAAAAATCCACATCTCGCTCAGACTATCGGCAGCTTCGTTGCTGACGAGTAAATCGCAAGTTTGCAACGAGGAACAAGCCGCGTTGATCTTGCGGCTCACCCATCCTCCGCATCATGCTCCACGAGCTGGCTGTCGGGGATCTGGAAGACTTCGCGCAGGTAGGCGAGATACGCCGGGTCGTCGCACATATTCTTGCCTGGCGCATCGCTGACCTTGGCCACGGGCTGGCCGTTGCAGCGGGTCATTTTGATGACCATTTGCGGGGCCTCGTAGCCGAGGTCGTGCATGAGGTGGGTGCCGATGCCGAAGGCCAGGCCGACGCGCGCATGAAACTGGCGGTACAGGGCGATGACTTTGTCGATGGTCAGCGCGTCGCTGAACACCAGGGTCTTGCTGTGCGGCGCGACGCGGTTGTGGGCGTAGTGCGCAATCATCTGCTCGCCCCAGGCGAAGGGGTCGCCGGAGTCGTGGCGGGCGCCGTCGAACAGCTTGCAGAAATACAGGTCGAAGTCGCGCAGAAAGGCTTGCAGGCCGTAGACGTCGGCCAGGGCGATGCCGAGGTCGCCGCGGTATTCCTTGGCCCACATCTCGAAAGCAAAAACCTGGGTGTCGCGCAGGCGGGGGCCGAGGGCCTGGCAGGCTTGCAGGTATTCGTGCGCCATGGTGCCCAGCGGGGTGAGGCCCATGTCTTTGGCGAGCAGCACATTGCTGGTTCCCGCGAGTTGCGGGCCGAGGCCGGTGCGCAGCCGCCCCAGCACCTGCGCCTGCCAGCGGCTTGAGTAGCGGCGGCGGGTGCCGTAGTCGGCGATGCGGCAGTCTTGCAGTTCGGGGGTGCGAAGACGCGCGATTTTGTCGGCCAGCTTGTGCAGCCCGGCGTGCTGGTCGGCGTCGGCATGGGCGTGGCGGGCGTACACCTCGCCAACGATGGCGAGCACCGGCACCTCGAAGAGAATGGTGTGCAGCCAGGGGCCGCGAATGGTGATGTCGATCTCGCCGCGCCCGCGCGCCGCCGGATCAGCCGCCGCTGTGGCGCTGATGCGCTGGCGGTTGAGACGGAAGAGCGCGAGGAAGTCGATGAAGTCGCTCTTGATGAAGCGCAGGCTGCGCAGATAGTCGAGCTCTTCGGGTTTGAACTGCAGGGTGCAGAGGGCGTCGAGTTCGGCGTCAATCTCGTCAAGCCGCGACACCAGATCGACACCGGGCGTGCGGCATTTGAAGCGGTACTCCACTTGCGCCGCCGGAAAGTGGTGCAGCACCACCTGCATCATGGTGAACTTGTAGAGATCGGTGTCGAGCAGGGAGTCGATGATCATGCGTTTGCGTGCTCAGAGGGTGTGAACAGATCCGGCGTGGCGGAGCAGCACGGCCAAACGGTTCCAATCCAGGCGCAAGGCACAGCCGTGCCCAGCGGCACGGCGCGCATTTGCAACGCCGAGTGGGGCCGTTTGGCCGCGATGAGCAGGCATGACGGATTTGTTCACACCCTCTCAATCCAGGAAGCGGACAAACTCGGTCAGCGGCGCGCGCTCGGTGACGAGTGTGTTTTCGATGGCCTTCGGATCGGCCCAGCCCAGCGACATGCCGCAGACCACCTGCTGCGCGGCCGCGTCCAGCCCCAGTGCGTCTTCGATGATGCGGTGAAACGCGGTGAACGCCGCCTGCGGGCAGGTGTCGAGCCCGCGCCCGCGGGCGGCCACCATGACGTTCTGCAGAAACATGCCGTAGTCCAGCCAACTGCCCTGCTCCATCACCCGGTCGATGGTGAAAATGAGCCCGACCGGCGCGTCGAAAAACACATAGTTGCGGCCATGCTGGGCGTGCATCGCGGCCTTGTCGCCCTTGGCGATGCCGAGCAGTCCGTACAAATCCCAGCCCACCTTGCGGCGGCGGTCGATGTAGGGCGAGCGCCATTCGCGCGGATAGTAGGCGTAGTCCTCGGTGTGTTGCGCGGCCTGGGCGGGGTCGTCATACGCGGCAAGGATGCGGGCGGACAGCCGCACCAGCGCCGCGTCCGTGAGCACATGCACCTGCCAGGGCTGGGTGTTGGTGCCCGAGGGCGCGCGCGCGGCAACCTGCAAGATGGCCTCGATGGTTTCGCGCGGGACCGGCGTGGGCAGAAAGCGGCGAATGGAGCGGCGCGAGGTGATGGCGGCGTCCACCGCGGCCTGGCTCTCCCGGCTGGGCGGAGCGGCGGCGATGGGCTGCCCGGTGGGCTGCGTCTGGGTCATGCGAATTTCGTTTCTATGGTTTACGTCAGTCTATTCCCGGCAATCCAGACAGGGGGTTCCACCGGGTTTGGGGGTGGGCAACTCAGCGTGGCAAGTACATCATGCGGCACAGGATGGATGTCACATGATGTGACAAATCGCATGGAGTTGCGCATTGATGAAACGCATCGTTCTTTTTGCCGACGGCACCTGGAGCAAGCCCGATCAGAACGACGGCAATGCCCCCACGCCGACGAATGTGGTCAAGCTCTCCGTCGCCGTCGCCGCGCAAGACGCGCATGGCGTCGACCAAGTGGTGTTCTACCAAAAAGGCCTGGGCGAACAGGGCGGCTTGTGGGACAAGATCACGGGCGGTGCGTTCGGCATGGGAATCTCGGCCAATATTCGCGGTCTTTACCTGTTTCTGGTGCAGAACTACGCGCCGGGGGACCAGATTTTTCTGTTCGGCTACAGCCGCGGTGCCTACACCGTGCGCAGCGTTGCCGGGTTGATTCGCAATTGCGGCATTTTGCGGCCGCAGCACGCCACACGCATCGGCGATGCCTACGCGCACTACCGCGACCGCACGCCCGACAGCCACCCAGACGCGCCGCAGTCTGTCGCCTTCAGAGAGGCCTATGCCTGGCCGGACGCGCCCATTGAACTCATCGGGGTGTGGGACACGGTGGGCGCTTTAGGCGTGCCAGTCACGCCGCTGCGTTTCTGGACCAAGCATCTCTATGAGTTTCACGACGTGGCGCTAAGCAGCCGCGTGCGCTATGGCTACCAGGCCCTGGCGCTGGACGAGCGGCGCAAACCCTTCGTCCCCACGCTGTGGCAGACCCAGAGCCATGCCACCAATCAGGTGGTGGAGCAGGCCTGGTTTCCCGGTGCGCATGGCGATGTCGGCGGCGGTCAAACCCGCACCGGCCTGTCCGACGGCGCCCTGCTGTGGATGGCCGACCGGGCCAGCCGCTGCGGACTGGCACTTGACGCCTCACTATTGCCCCCGCATGGCGATCCCGCAGCACAGATGGGCGACACCATGACCCTGTTCTACCGCTTGCTGGGCCAGCGCGAGCGCCAGCCCGGCCAGACCAATCCCACCGGACGCGAGGGTGTGCACACCTCGACCCTCAGCCGCCATTCGGCCCTGCCAGACTACCGCCCGCCTGCGCTGGAGCGCTTTCTGTCCATGCGGCCCGTGACTTATTTGCCCTGAGGGGCCAGAGCTGGAGCGGGGGCCGGGCCTGGCGCCAATGCGGCCGCAGGTGCGGCGGCTTCCGTGGCCAGTCCAAGCTGCAGCACCACACCGTTTTGCGTCGGCTCGGCGGCTTTGATGGCCGCTCCAATCTGCACGCGCGCTGCGGGCAAGGCCTTGGGGCCGCTGGTCAGGGCGGTGACCACCGCCTTGGCACGCGCCTGCGCCAGCGCGTTGAGCGCGGCTTGCGGAATGACCACGGACTTGGCCAGTTGCACCAGCATGGCGTGCAGCAGCGGATGCTCCTGCTTGTCGTCCTTCGGCAAGGACTGCTTGAGGGCATCCAGCGCGCTGGTCGGGTGTTGGTCGAGGTAGAGCGCGTTGATGGCATTGCGCGTGCGGGCATTGCCCAGATCAAGCGGTCCGGGATTGGCGTCCGGCGGTACCGCCACGCCCAGTTTGTTCAACACCTGCCGCCGGATAGTGGTGTGCTGCAGCGCGGCGGTGTCGAGCGCGGCGTTCAGGGTGGGCGGCGCCTGCAGTTGCAGCCGTGGACGCTTGAGCAGCGCCTCGGCGATCTGCTGCAGTTTCTCGCGCTCGGGCGGCGCGAGCACGGCGCTTCCGGGAGCGAAATGCACGTCCTGCGGCGGCTGGCCGCCGCTGCCGCCAAACAGTGCGCCCAAGGCGCGGAACGGCGCGGTGACGATTTTGGTCAGCACATTGACAATCGCCTGCCAGATGATGCCGCCGTAGCTGAACTTGGGATTGTTCAGGTCGCCGTGCACCGGCAGATCGATGCCGATCACGCCGTCGCTGTTTTCCAGCACGGCGATGGCCAGATCGAGCGGCAAGTTCACCGCGCCCGGGCTGTCGACATGGGGGCCGAGCTTGAGGCGGGTGATGGTGAACTTGTTGTCTCCCTGCATTTGCGCGTTCTGGATTTTGTATTCCAGCTTGGCGTTGAGCCGCCCCGACTCGATGGTGCGCCCGGCAAATTTTCCCGAGTAGGGAGAGATGGACGCCATGTCGAGGTTGCGGAAATCCAGCGTGACGTCGGTGTTGTTCGTCGCACGGAAGGGCTGCAAGTGGCCGTGCACCTTGGCCTGGCCGTAATCGTTCACCTGGCCGTCGAGTGCAATCTGGGCGCTGCTGTCTGGCGCGTCTGACAAGCCATTGATCACCCCGGAGAGTTTTTGCATGCGCACGCGGAAGTCCGGCTTGATGGACTGGTCGGTGAAGTCCACATCGGCGTCCTCGATGGCAGTACGGTCGATGCGCAGTGCCAGCGGCAAGGGGCTTTCAGCAGGACCTGTTTTACTCACAACGACAGGAGCGGGCGGCGCAGGCGTGGCGGGTTTGCGGGTGAGCAGAATGGCCTGCACATTGAGCGTGCGGTCTGGATTGAGAACGATGCGGCCATAGGGCTCCACCGCCTGCAGGTCCGTGATTGCCACCGACAGGGGCGCGCTGTCCACGCGCATTCCGCTGGCCGCAAGCTTGCGCCAGCCGAGAAAGGGGGTGCGACTATCGGGTTCGACCAGCGCGAGGTTGTCCACCTGTGCGCTGCCCTGGTAGTCCACCTGCGGCACCGCGCCCTGGGTGGCGCGTAGTCGCACCGTACCTTCCGCCGAGGCCGCGCCGCTGGTCAGCAGCAGCCGCACATAGGGCTGGAGCAAACTGCCAAACGGCACGAGGGCGAGTTGCTGCAGCTGCACCTGCAGATGGCCGGCCAAGGGCTGCGGTGCGATCTGGCCACGGGCGCTGAATTGCCCGCCCTGCTTCAGGGCGAAGCGCACTTGCACCGCAACGGGTTTGCGCAAGTCCAGGCTCAGGTTCTGCGCGCTGGCCTGCCCCTGAATCACATCGAGACGAATGGACGCGGGCGCGGCACTGTCGTCGAGTTGGGCGGAGACATTGCGCAGGCTGACGCTTTTGAGATGCACGTCCGGCGTGGAAACCGGCTTGCGCGCTGCCGTGCTTGCGGTGCCTGGGGGACGGGTTGGCGAGCCAGCACTGGGGGCGCTCTGAAACGCCCGCGCCCAGTTCAGCCCGTCCTTGCGCAGATCGACCTGGGCGTGCAGGCCGTCCACATTGAGCGCACCTGCCTGGATGCGAGGCGCGCCCGCGCCGGGCAGGCTGATCTGGGTGGGGCCGAGCTGCAGGCTGCTCCACCGCGCCAGGGGTTGACGGGCGCTGTCGAGTTGCAGGGCGCCGAGCTGCAGTTGCAAGTCGTTCGCCTGAATCTGTGCCGGGCCGCCCGCTGGAAGCGTTGCGCGCACCGCCGTGTTGAGGTTCACATTTTTGAGTTGCAGTTGCAGCGGGGCCTTGAAACTCTGATCGGTGTAGTCCAGTGCCTGCAGCCGGGTGGCGACGCGCTGAATGTCAACATGCCAGCCGGGCGACGGCTGGGCTGGCGCCTTGGCCGCAGCGACGAGCTGCGCTGCGGGTTTCGCACTGCTGGACGCTCCGGCGCTCTCAAGGGAACGCCGGGCC
>JAFGXB010000230.1 GCA_016936875.1 Burkholderiaceae bacterium
ATCTCGGCGCTGCCGTTCACCTTGTAGCGCATAGTCGTTTCTTCAGGGACACCTGGCCCGCGTGCGGGGTTGGGTTGCTCAGAGGGTGTGTTCGCACCCTTTCCGCACCCGCCGCGCGATTTCCGAACGTTTTTCCGCGCGTAGGCAACTCGCGTTTTTCCATGCAGACTTCCCGATATACCCTGGCCGCGATCGGCGGCCTGATGCTCAATGCGTTCGTTTGGGGCGTCTCGTGGTGGCCGTTTCGCCATCTCAACGGCCTGGGTCTGAACCCACTGTGGGCCACTGCAGCCATGTATGCGGTCTGCACCCTTCTCATTGTGGCCGCGCGCCCATCGGCGCTGGGCGCGTTGTGGCGCAATCCGCCGCTGTGGGGCATTCTGATCGCTTCGGGCGCGACGAACGCGGCGTTCAACTGGGGTGTGACCGAGGGCGACGTGGTGCGCGTGGTGCTGCTGTTCTATCTCATGCCGGTCTGGGCCACGCTGCTGGCGCGCTGGCTGCTGAACGAGCGTTTCACCCGCCTGGTCGGCCTGCGTCTGGCCCTGGCCTTGGCGGGCGCCTTGGTGGTGTTGTGGCCGAGCGCGGGCGGCTTGCCGCTGCCGCAACATCCGGCGGACTGGCTGGGTGTGATCGGCGGCATGTTCTTCGCACTCAACAATGTGCTGTTGCGCAAGTACGCGCACACCCCGCCGGAGGCCCGCGGGCTGGCAATGTTTGCCGGTGGGGTCATTGTGGCGGGCGGCGTGGCGGCGGTGCTGACGGCGCAGGGAAGCATCGCGCCGGTGCCTGCCCTGGCGCCGGAATGGGCTGTCGGTGTGGGGCTGATGGCGCTGGCGTTTCTGGCGGCGAATCTGGGGTTGCAATATGGCGCCGAGCGGCTGCCCTCCGCGATGACGGCAGTGGTGATGACGGTAGAGATCGTGTTTGCCAGCGGCAGCGCCGTGCTGCTCGGCGCGGAGCACCTGAGTGCGCAGGCCCTGTTCGGTGGTAGCCTGATTCTGCTGGCCATCCTGTTGGCCGCATGGCCCAGGAGAACCTGACATGACCGCTCTCGCTCAGTCCGTGTTCGAATTTTCCGCTGCAGACCTTGATGGTCAATCGCAGGCGCTGGCGCAGTGGCGGGGAAAGGTGTTGCTCATCGTCAATACCGCCAGCGCCTGTGGCTTCACGCCGCAATACGCCGGGCTGCAGGCTTTGCAGGAGCGCTATGGCCCGCAGGGGTTCACGGTACTGGCGTTTCCGTGCAACCAGTTCGGCGCGCAGGAGCCGGGCAGCGCCGAGGAGATTGCGCAGTTCTGCATCAGCCGCTACGCCACGACGTTCCCGCTGTTCGCCAAGGTGGAGGTCAATGGCGAGCACGCGCATCCGCTATGGCGCTGGCTGACCCGCGAGGCTTCGGGCCTGCTCGGTTCGCACGCCATCAAGTGGAATTTCACCAAGTTTCTGGTGGGGCGCGACGGCCAGGTGCTCAAGCGCTATGCGCCGCAGGAAAAACCGGAGTTGATCGGCCCCGACATTGAAATGGCGCTGCAGGCCGCAGCCTGAGGTGCCATCGGGGTCGGCCCACCGCCGTCCCCCAAGCCCGACAGACTCTTAGTGCCGGAAATCGCCGTTGGCGGTAATGCTGGTGGTGTCCACGTAGTCCGAGCCGGAATGGTTGCCGGCTGAAAAGCGCACGGTGAAGCCGCCCAGGTTCTCGTTGCTCATATTGTTGAGCGCGTCGATCAGGCCGGGGCGGGTGAGGGCCTTGCCTGCCTTGCGCAAAGCCAGGACCAGCACCTTGGCGTCGATATAGCCCTCCAGGCTGGTGAAGTCGTAGTCGTTCTTGTGACCGGCGGCATTCATGGCGGCCTGGTACTCGCGCACCAGGGGGGTGACGGTGGAGAAGGGGAAGGGCACGACCTGGGTGATGATGACGCCATTGCCCTGCGGCCCGAGCGCCTTGGCCAGCGCCTCGGAGCCAACGAAGCTGACGTTGGCGAACTGGCCGACGTAGCCTTTGGCAATCGCCTGCTGATTGAACGCGGCGACTTCGGTGTAGGTGCCCACCTCGACGATGAGATCGGGCTTGGCCGGCAGGATGGACGCCAGCGCCGCGGCCACGTCCACCGTATTGCGCTTGACGGTGCCGGTGGCCACGGGCTTGAGCCCGTGCGCGGCCAGCGCCTTTTGCACCCCGGTCAGCCCGGCCATGCCGTAGGCGTCGTCCTGATAGAACACGGCGATGCGCTTGAGGCCGAGGAAGAGGAACTGATCGACGATTTTGCGGGTTTCGTCGTTGTAGCTGGCGCGGATGTTGAAAATGTAGGGATCGACCGGGGTGCGCAGGCCCATTGCCCCGGTGAACGGGCCGATGAGGGGAATGCCGACGTTGTCGATCAGGGGCTTGGCCGCCAGGGTGGTGGGCGTGCCGACATAGCCGAGCAGGGCGAACACATCGCCGCCGTCGATGAAGGTCTTGGTGTTGGCAACCGCGCGCGGCGGCTCGTAGCCGTCATCCAGGCTGACGAGTTTGAGCGTGCGCCCCGCCACGCCACCGTCGGCATTGACCTGTTTGAAATACGCCTCGATGCCCATGCGCAGGCGGATGCCGAGCTGCGCTGCGGGGCCGGTGAGCGGGGCGGACTGGCCGATGACGATTTGCGTGTCGGTCACGCCCGGCGCGGCCGCGAACGCGGTAGTCACCAGGCTCATGCATACCAGCAGGGTTGCAAAAAATTTCATCTTAGTCTCGGAAAAGGCACGCTCGGCAAACGCCTGCCGCCATGGCCAGCTACGGCCCAGGCGGCGGGAAGATACTGCAGGGGAAGGTGACAACCGATGGGCAGGGTGTGTGTGAGCCAGCCCCCGCGTTCAGTGCGGGCAGAGCCCCCCGGCTCTGAGCTTTCCGTCTGCCACATCGTTGAAGAATAATTTTTACATTGTCCACAACAAGGCGGGCACTGACAACTGCGCGAGGCGGAAATCCAACAGCGTGCAGCGTTGCCTCAAGGTTTGCCGTGCAGCGCCTCGTCGAGCAGTTCCACCCAGTGTTGTACCGGAATGGTGGTGCCGGTCTGCAGGTGCTGAATGCAGCCAATATTGCTGCTGACGATGCGCTGCGGCGCGGTTTCGGCCAGGTGTTGCAGCTTGCGGTTGCGCAGCTCCTTCGACAGCTCGGGTTGCAGCACCGAGTAAGTGCCGGCCGAGCCGCAGCACAAATGGCTTTCCAGCGGCAGCTTGACCTCGAAGCCCAGTGCGCGCAGCAGGGCCTCCGCCTCGCCGCGCACCTGCTGCGCGTGCTGCAGGGTGCAGGGCGGGTGGTAGGCGAGGTGATCGACAGGGCGCCCTTTGAGCAGGCTCTTGAGTTGCGGCGCGAATTGCGGCAGGTATTCGCTGATGTCTTTGCACAGCGCGCTGATGCGCTGGGCGCGGTCGGCGTAGGCGGCGTCGTGCAGCAGGTGGTGGCCGTACTCCTTGACCATGGCGCCGCAGCCCGAGGCGTCCATCACGATGGCATCGACCGTGCCGCCCTCCACCAGCGGCCACCAGGCGTCGATATTGCGCTTCATGTCGGCCAGCGCGCCGTCGTGGTCAGTGAGATGCTGGCGGATGGCGCCGCAGCAACCCGCGCCATCGGCCAGCAGCGGCTGCACACCCACGGCGTCGAGCACGCGGGCGGTGGCCGCGCCGATATTGGGCATCAGCGTGGGCTGCACGCAGCCGCCCAGCATCAGCACCTTGCGGGCGTGCGTGCGCTGCGGGCGTTTGCCCGAACGCTGCCGGGGCGGCACCTTGTCGCGCAGCGCGGCGGGCACCAGCGGGCGCAGCGCCTGACCGAGCTTGATCGCCGGGGCGAACAGGCTGGAGGTCATGCCCTCGCGCAGCGCCCAGCGGGCAAGTTTTTCTCCGGTGGGGCGTGCCACCTTGGCGTCCACCACGGCGCGGCCGATGTCCACCAGGCGGCCATATTCCACGCCTGACGGGCAGGTGGTCTCGCAGTTGCGGCAGGTGGGGCAGCGGTCGAGGTGCAACTGGGTGGAGCGCGTGGGCGCCGCCCCTTCGAGCACCTGCTTGATTTGGTAGATGCGGCCGCGCGGGCCGTCGAGCTCGTCGCCCAGCAGTTGATACGTCGGGCAAGTGGCGGTGCAGAAGCCGCAGTGCACGCAGTTGCGCAGAATGGCCTCGGCCTGCTGGCCCTCGGGCGTGGCGGCGAATTCGGGACTGAGATGGGTTTCCATCGGGATCAGAAGAGGGTGGGGAACACGCCGTGTGGATCGAAGGCGGTCTTGATATTGCGCTGAATGCGCAGAAGGGTGGCCTGCGCCGGGTCGAACACCGGCCCGGCGTCGCCGCCACGAAAGCGGGTGGCATGGCCGCCGGCCTGGCGCGCGGCGTCGTGAATGATGGAAGCAGGCGCTGCGCTGATGAGCCAGCGCAGGCCGCCGAACCACTCCACCAATTGCGTGCCGGAGAGGTCGAGCGCGGGCGCCGTGCTGGGCAGGGACAGGCGCCAGAGCGCGGCCTGCGAGTCGCCCGGCCAGGTGGATGCAAACCAGGGTAGGGTCTGCTCGCGCACCGCAGCCCAGAATGCGGCGGCTTCGGCCTCTGGCAGGCGTTCGCCGCCGAGCTTGGCGCAGGCGGCCTGCACGGCAGCCTGCGCCCCGCGCAGGCGCAGGGTGAGCACGCCTTTTCCGGTGCCCGCGTTGCGGTCGGGCAGCCAGGCGCTGGCGTTCAGCGGCAGCGGCTGCGCCGCCCAGGTGTTGCAGCGGATGATGGCCTCGTCCTGTGTCATGGAAAAGCGCAGGCTGGTTTCCGCGGGGGCCAGCGGCAGTATCTTCAGCGAGACATCGAGAATGACGCCGAGCGAGCCCAGC
>JAFGXB010000231.1 GCA_016936875.1 Burkholderiaceae bacterium
AAGGTGGCAGAGTGGTCGAATGTACCTGACTCGAAATCAGGCGTAGGCGCAAGCCTACCGAGGGTTCGAATCCCTCCCTTTCCGCCAGAATTAAGCCAAGCATCGCCAGAAAAAGCCCAGCGCCGCCAACGCCCTGGGCTTTTTCTCTCTGTGGGCGTGCCATAATCCGCCAAAGCCCGCCAGCGTCATCCAGCCCCAACCCGGCGCAAAAGATGGTACGAACATGGCATGGCAGGAGAGCGATACCATGTCCCTCACGGCCCGAATGGTGGAACAGGCGAAACCGCGCGAGACGCCCTACAAACTCACCGACGGCGGCGGTCTCTATCTCTATGTGGCACCGACCGGGCTCAAGAGCTGGCGTGCCAACTATGCGCAGAGCGGTAAACAGCGCACGCGGACCTATGGCCGCTACCCGGCCATGACGCTGGCGCAGGCCCGCGCTGCACATACTCAGGCCAAGATCGCGCCGACTGGCGCAGCGACCGCAATGCAACCCGCGAAAGTTGCGCCCACCTTCAAGGCAGTCTCGGAGCAGTGGCTCAAGATCAAGCTGCCCTCCCTGTCCAACGGAAAGCACCAGGGACAGGTGGCCGGCACGCTGGAGCGCTTTGCGTACCCTGCGATTGGTTCATTGCCGATCGAGCAGATTCCGCGCACGAAGCTCGTCGAAGTCGTGCAAGCCGTGCAGAAGGGCGGTCGAGTGGAAACCGCGCACCGGGTGGCCGGGCGCATCGCGGCGGTGTTCGACTACGCGCAGGATGTGGGCTACATCGAGAGCCACGGTGCCGGAGGCTTGGTGCGCGTGCTGCAGCCGCGCAAAGTGAAAAAGCCGATGACCAGCATCCCGCCTGGTGAGGCAAGTGGATTGCTCGCAGCGCTCGACAGCTATGAAGAACTGGTCACCCGCCTGGGTCTGCCGTTGCTGGCCTTGACTTTCGTGCGCGTCGGCGAGATGCGCGACATGCGGTGGAGTGAGCTGCGCGAGGGCGGCGCGGTCTGGGTGGTCCCAGAGGATCGCATGAAGGCGGGATTGCCGCACGTCGTGCCATTGTCCCAGCAGGCGCGAGCGGTGCTCGAACAACTCCGGGTGTTCACCGGCGATCGCGATCTTGTGCTGGATTCACCGCTGCGCCCGGGGCATCCGCTGTCGGAGAACACCTTCTTGTTCGCTCTCTACCGGCTGGGCTATCGCGGCCGGATGACGGCGCATGGATTCCGGGCGTTGGCGTCCACCGTGCTCAATGAGCAATCGGGCTTTGCGCACGATGTCATCGAACGCCAACTCGCGCACCGGGAAACCGACGCGGTTCGGGCGGCATACAACCGGGCGCAGTATCTCGACCAGCGCCGGGGGCTGATGCAGTGGTGGGCGGACTGGTTGGATCGGCAGCGCGAATCAGATCGGCCACCCGTCAGTACGTGAGGTTGCCGAGCGGCACGGGCTGCGGCCGATGAGCACTCATGGGCCCCGTCCGGCCGGAGGGGGCAGGCACTCGGGCTGTCGTCTGTAAAGCTGCCTGACGGGTGGTTCAGGTAACCGAGAATCTGTCGTGAACTGCGTAGCCACAACGCCCGTCCACGATCTTGTGTTCGATTGTCGGGTCGCTAAACTTCATGTAGGTTATCCGACGACATTAACGTTGTACTTGTCGGGGCCGATGCAATTCTGAACTTCTGTGCCGTCGCGCAAGTGCTCAGCCAATTTTTGGCACCGATAGATCATGCCTTACCCACTCATTAAATAGCTTGATTCTGGCAGGCAGAAGTCTTGCATGCGGGTAAACCAGATTAATCGGCCTCGGTGGTAGTTCAAATGATTCCAGTACGACCTGCAGATCATCGTGCGCGAGGTGATGCGCGACCTGATACGAAAAGAACATCCCGAAACCCAGCCCAATCAGGCATGCCTGAAGAGCCGGGGCTACGCAGTTAAATTTCAGATTACCGGTTACCGGGACCTTGAATGGTTTATCGCTTTCGTGGAATGTCCACTGCGGCCCCGCGCCGCTGGAGAATCGCACGCAATTGGCCTTGAGCAGATCCATCGGATGGCTGGGCACTCCATGGTGGGCGAGATAGTCGGGGCTTGCGACGACAACGCGGCGCACGCTACACAGTGGTTGTGCAATCAGCGACGAGTCCTCTAGTGCGCCGATTCGGATGCCGACGTCTATGTGTTCTTCCACCAAGTTGGCCATGCGATCGAAGAGCAGGAGGTTGACGTCCACCTTGCCATGCCTCTGAACGAAACGGGTCACCGTCGGCGCTAGATACATCTGACCGAAGAGAACCGGCGCCGTGATTGTCAGTTGGCCGCTGGGCTCCACCGCATCTCTAGTTAGTGCCGATTCAATATCCTTAATGGCCACCAGCAACTGGCGGCTGCCGTCAATGTACTGCTGGCCTTCTTCGGTGAGCGAGATACGCCGCGTGGTGCGGTTGAATAGACGAACGCCCAGATGCACTTCCAGGGCCGCTAGTGTGCGCACGACAGCAGGAAGCGATGAACCTAGCGCTGCAGCGGCCGCCGTCAGGCTACCTTCATCAGCAATACTGACAACGGTTTGCATGGCTTTCAATTTGTCCATGCGATGATTATTCCACTTTAAGGATCAGTCTAGTGTGAGAGGCGCTATTTATTTCACAAATGTTACTTCTCATAATGCATTTGCCATTTGTCTGAACCCGCGTTCAACACCGATCACCTCTTCCCATTAGAGCCATGACCATGTCTTTTGACGCCGCCGACCGGCACGAGTGTGCATTGCGAAGGGCTGATGACCTTCACGAAGCCAAACTGGCGCTTGATGACCCGAAACGGGTGCTCCACCTTGGCGCGGATGCTGGCCTTGGTCTTCTCCAGTTGCTCCAGCACAGCGCCCATCGGCGTGCCCTTGTCCAGCACCCGGCGCTTGCCCGGCATCATGGCCACGTGCCAGCTCACATCGGGATGCTCGGCCTGAACTTTTTCTCGCTTCTCAACACCCCGATAGCCCGATTCGGCGTCAGCACCGATGTGCGCCTTCATCCCGTGGTGCCACTGGTTGCCTTTTTTGGTCTGGTGCATCACCGGGTCGAGTGTGCCCGTGCTGTTCTTGGTGGAGCTGGGGGCCGCAATCAACGTGGCATCCACCACGGTGCCTTGTTTGAGCAGCAAGCCCTTGGCACTGAGCGTGGCGTTGACGGTGGCCAGGATTTGCAAGCTCAGGTCGTTGGCTTCGAGCAGGTGGCGAAAGCGCAGGATGGTGCTCTCATCGGGCAGTCGATCGGCACCACCAAGCCCTTCAAAGCCTATGGGCCGGGCTATCTTCACATTGATGTGAAGTACCTGCCGCAGATGGCCGACGAGAAGGTCAGGTGCTACGTCTTTGTGTCCATCGACCGGGCCACCCGCTGGGTGTTCATCGCCATCAAGAGATACAAGAGCGCTGCGGCCGCCAGATCCTTCCTCAAGGCTGCGCCGTTCAAGATTCGAACCCTGCTGACGGACAACGGCAAAGAGTTCACCGACCGGCTGTTTGGAAAGCGCGCCCAGAACGCCAGCGGTGAGCATGAGTTCGATGCGCTTTGCAGCGCACTGGGCATTGATATGCAATGTTTGCTGGCGGCGGAACAAGGATGCAGGAGTTAGGGATGGTCTGCATAAGCCCTAATTTGGCAAAAAACACCATCGTAACCTGTTGATTTAATTGCCTGCGAACTTGCGATGATGGAGTTATGCAGACCATCCTTAGATATCTAAATTTTTACCAGAGGAGATAGAAAATGAAGGCGCACAATATTTACCAGACCATCTTGACTACGGCTTTATTAATCGTCACTGCTATTGCATTTAGTCAGAATGCAATAGCCGGGGCGGAAAGTAGTAGATCTGTCCAAGATATTTCCGCAAGCAAGAAAACCAAGGTGGTTATTCAGGTGAGCGACAACAATCCGAAAAAATGGAATGTCGCGCTGAATAATGCGGAAAACGTCCAGCACGATCTCGGCAAGAGCAACGTGGACATTGCGATTGTCGCGTATGGGCCAGGTTTGCCGATGTTGGAGCTCCAATCAATCACGGCAAACAGAATATCGAATGCGATTGCGCGCGGAGTCAAAGTGATCGCATGCGAAAATACAATGAGAAAAGATAAGATGACCAAGGACGACATGCTCCCAAATCTCAGTTATACAAAATCCGGCGTCGTTTATTTAGTGCGCAAGGAAGCGGAAGGCTATTCTTACATCAAACCCTAACCGAATGCCACACTTCCCACGCGCAATAGCCACCGCTTGTGTGATTCAAATTTGAAGCCGTCCTGTAATTCCGGATGCAGTCTGATCTATTTATATTAAGGAAGAGTTGAGATGAAATTCAAGTATCTGATGATTACCGCCGTCCTGGGTCTGGGTGTAGCGACAGCGCAAGGCGCAATGGCCATGGATGTGCCCGGTCCGCTGGTCACACCCCAATGGCTCAAGGCCCACCTGAACGACGTCACGGTGATCGACATTCGCGGCGGCGGCAGCATGAAGGCG
>JAFGXB010000232.1 GCA_016936875.1 Burkholderiaceae bacterium
TCAAAACCAATCGGCAACGCATTGTCGAGATACGCCTGCGCCGCCAGCCCCGGCTCGACGAAGTGATGGCGCGGAACGGCCTGCAAGGCATTGAGAACGCGCTCGTCGAACGCGCCAAGCTGCCGCAATTTATCCACCATGCCCTTGCGCACGGCGTCCGAATCGAGACCGACTTGCCGCGGCAAACACCGCGAGGGCCCTTGTACGACGTTCGCTTGCATCATGTCACGCGACTTGCCGGGGGCTTGCGCCAAATTCACAGGAGGCTGCCCACGCGACAGCGCAACCGGGATTTGCGGCAAGCCGGTTCGTTCAGCCCCCTGAACGGCGCGCACAGGCCAATGCACAAAGCGCTGTGGCGGTTTGCCGCTCGAACTCACACACATCCCCGCGTTTCAAAACGGGCGGCGCACTGATCAAGCAGCGCGTGATGCGTCAAATCCAGTTGAAGCGGAGTGAGGGAGGCGCAGCCCTGGGCAATGGCGTCAAAGTCCGTTCCCTGCTGTTTGTCCATGGCGGCGCCCGCCCCGCCAATCCAGTAAATCGTGTCGCCGTAGGGATTTTTCTGCACAACGACGGGCTGACTGGGATGTCGCTTTCCCAAGCGCGTCACACGCACGCCGCCCAGTTCAGACAGCGGACGATTCGGAACATTCAAATTGAGCAACTGCGCCTGTTGCGGCAAGTCTGCCGCGAGCGATGCAACCACCTGCACGGCAACGGCCACCGCCGTATCCAAATGCGCCCAGCCTTTGTCAACGAGCGAAACGGCCAACGCCGGCAGCCCAAATAAGTAACCTTCCGTCGCCGCGGCAACCGTGCCTGAGTAAATGGTGTCATCGCCCAGGTTGGCGCCGTTGTTCACGCCGCTCACCACCAGATCGGGACGAAAATCCAACAAACCGGTCAACGCGATGTGCACACAGTCGGACGGTGTGCCATTCACATAGAGGAAACCATTGCTGGCGGTATAGGCCGAGAGCGGGCGGTTGAGCGTGAGCGCATTGGACGCCGCACTGGCATTTTGCTCGGGCGCGATGACAGTGACATCCCAGCGCGCCCGCAGTCCGTCGTAAAGCGCCGCTAGGCCGGGGGCCAGATACCCGTCATCATTGGCTAGAAGAATTCGCATGGCAGCATCTTATCGGGTCGGAATGACAAGAGCGCTTGGCCACACCATTTGTTTTCCCGCCTCGGAGCAGCTCAATGAGCCCAAAATCAAGAACGGGCCTTGGGCGGCGCGCATCAAAACGCGCCGAGTCGTTGTTTGACTGGTGCCCAGAACGGGAATCGAACCCGTATGACCTGTTTAGGGTCGGCGGATTTTAAGTCCGCTGCGTCTACCAATTTCGCCATCCGGGCAAGCGGCAGCGCGCTGAAAATGGAGGCGGGGGTCGGAATCGAACCGGCATAGACGGCTTTGCAGGCCGCTGCATAACCACTCTGCCACCCCGCCGGGTGATTGGCTTGCGTATAACGAAAGTACGATCGTACGCAAAACTGCCACAGTTTGCCGCGTCGCGGCAGAATCATTTGCAGACTCTGCACCGCACGCACCGGGCATAAAAAAAGGAAGCATGGCTTCCCTTTTTTTGAGAATTTGGAGCGGGAAACGAGACTCGAACTCGCGACCTCAACCTTGGCAAGGTTGCGCTCTACCAACTGAGCTATTCCCGCGCAAAACAGCAATTATCGCAATGGGAAAATTGTTTGTCAATAGCTCTTCGCTTGAACCGATCAATGCAGCCCGCGCTCGTCAGGCTCATCCACCGAGGTGGCAATCACACTCACAGGCCGCCCCTTGATGCGGTGCCAGACGTACACGCCGTATCCTGAGAGCCCGTACAGAACAAACAGACCGAACAAAACCAGTGGGGGCTGATAGGCAATCAGGCCGATCAACAACACAATCAGGAAGATGCTGATGAAGGGAACGCTACGACGAAAGCTCACGTCCTTGAAGCTGTAGAACGGAAGATTGGTCACCATTGTGAGCCCTGCAAATAAGGTGATCACAAAGCTGAACCAGGCGACATGGGCGCCCTGCACGCCGGCGTCAGTCATGATCCAGAGAAAACCGGCCACCAAAGCCGCGGCAGCAGGACTGGGCAGCCCCTGGAAAAAACGTTTGTCGATCACGGCCACGTTGGTGTTGAAACGCGCCAGGCGCAAGGCGGCTCCAGCGCAGTACACAAACGCAGCCAGCCAGCCCAGTTTGCCCAGCCCTCGCAGGGACCATTCGTAAATGATCAGCGCAGGCGCAGCGCCGAAGGACACCATGTCGGCAAGTGAATCGAATTGCGCGCCGAATTCGCTCTGTGTGTTGGTCATGCGCGCAACGCGTCCGTCCAGACTGTCGAGCACCATGGCAGCAAAGATTGCGGTGGCCGCCGAGTCATAGCGGCCGCCCATGGCCATGACAATGGCATAGAAGCCGCAGAACAGGGCAGCCGCAGTAAAGGAATTGGGCAACAGATAGATGCCACGCCGACGACGATGCTCGGGATCTTCGTCGGGGCATGGTGTTTGGCCGAACGACTCTTCGAGGGGCTTTCCGTCAGGCACATGACGTTGATCGGGCGCTTCAGACCGGGTGTCTTGCTGCGGAAACGGTGCCACGTTACGCGACATGATGAACCTCGCTGGAGCCGGGCCAGTGCATGGCATGCATCTCAGGCTGCCAAATCGGCCAAGACGGTGCTGCTTGCATAGACTTTATCGCCAATTGAGACGCGCGATTGGGACCCCAGTGGCAGATAGACATCGACCCGGGAGCCGAAGCGGATAAAGCCAAAACGCTGCCCGCGCTGCAACGCCTCTCCCGCTTTGACGTAGCAAAGAATGCGCCGTGCAATCAAACCCGCAACCTGCACCGCAGTCACCACGCGCCCGGCGCTGTCGATGACCAGGGCGTTGCGTTCGTTTTGTTCGGAGGCTTTGTCGAGATCGGCATTGAAAAACTTGCCTGGGAAGTATTGCACTGCACGCAGCGTTCCGTCGACAGGGGCCCGGTTCGAATGCACATTGAACACATTCATGAACACGCTTATTTTCAGCGCATCACGCTGCGCATAGGCATCGAACGCATGCTCAATGGCAACGATGCGTCCATCAGCGGGGCTGAGAACGGCCAGCGGCTCTTTGGGAATGGGACGCGCCGGATCGCGAAAAAACTGGACGACAAACAGGGTCAGCAGCCACAGCGGCAACGACCACCAGAACCCCGCGAGCGCCCAGACCATGATGGAGAGCAGGATGCTGCTGGCAATGAAAGGCCAGCCTTCGCGGGCGAGAATGGGATGTGGATAAGTCATGGTGAGAGTTTAGTCGCCAGAAGACAAAGGACGCTGTCTAGTTTGATACGCCAGAAGCACAACACCCGGCGCTGGCCGGGTGTTGTGCTTGCGCGGAAAAACGCAGCGCTCAGTTCCTGGATTTGTCTACCAGCTTGTTGGCCTTGATCCACGGCATCATTGCCCGCAGCTTTTCGCCGACCTGTTCGATCTGGTGGTCCGAGGTCAGACGACGGCGCGAGAGCAATGTGGGCGCACCGGCGCGGTTTTCCAGGATAAAGCTCTTGGCGTATTCACCTGTCTGAATGTCCTTGAGGCACTGGCGCATGGCATTCTTGGTGTCCTCGGTGACCACCTTCGGCCCGGTGACGTACTCGCCGTACTCCGCGTTGTTGGAGATCGAGTAATTCATGTTGGCAATGCCGCCTTCGTAGATCAGGTCCACGATGAGCTTGAGCTCATGCAGACACTCGAAGTAGGCCATCTCGGGTGCGTAGCCTGCCTCGACCAAGGTCTCGAAGCCCGCCTTGATCAGTTCGACGGTACCGCCGCAGAGCACGGCCTGCTCACCGAACAGATCAGTCTCCGTTTCTTCACGGAAATTGGTCTCGATGATGCCAGCCTTGCCACCGCCGTTGGCCACGGCGTAGGACAGGGCGAGATCGCGCGCCTTGCCCGACTTGTCGGCATGCACGGCGATCAGGTGCGGCACGCCGCCGCCCTGGGTGTAGGTATTGCGCACGGTATGGCCAGGCGCCTTGGGGGCGATCATGATGACGTCGAGATCGGCGCGCGGCTGCACCTGACCGTAATGCACGTTGAAGCCATGCGCGAAGGCCAGTGCGGCCCCCTTTTTGATGTTCGGTTCAACCGCATTGCGATAGACCTCGGCGATGCTCTCGTCGGGCATGAGCATCATCACCACGTCGGCACCTTCAACGGCCTTTTCGACCTCGGCAACCTTCAGACCGGCCTTCTTGGCCTTGTCCCAGGACGCGCCGTTTTTGCGCAGTCCGACGGTGACCTTCACCCCGCTGTCATTCAGATTCTGGGCGTGCGCATGGCCCTGCGAGCCATAGCCCACGATGGTGACCTTTTTGCCCTTGATGAGGGAGAGATCGGCGTCTTTGTCGTAATACACGTTCATATTGGCTCCTGAAGTTGAGGTTCTGTGTTGGGGGCGAGACACTCCACGCCCCAGAAAAAAGCAAAAAAAAGAGAGGCGCCGACCAGAGATCAGGCGCGCAGGATACGCTCGGCGCGGCCAATCCCGCAGCTGCCGGTTCGCACGGTTTCCAGAATGGCCGTGGAGTCGACCGCCTGGATGAAGGCGTCGAGCTTGGCGGCATCGCCGGTGAGTTCGATGGTGTAGGACTTGTCGGTCACGTCGATGATGTGGCCGCGGAAAATATCAGACATGCGCTTGATCTCTTCGCGCTCCTTGCCCACAGCGCGCAGCTTGATGAGCATGAGTTCGCGCTCGATGAACGACGCCTCGGTGAGATCAACCACCTTGACCACTTCAATCAGACGGTTGAGGTGTTTGGTGATCTGCTCAATCACCTCCTCTGAGCCGCTGGTGACAATGGTCATGCGCGAGAGCGAGGCGTCTTCCGTGGGCGCGACCACGAGAGATTCGATGTTGTAGCCACGGGCAGAAAACAGGCCCACCACGCGAGACAATGCACCCGCCTCGTTTTCCAGCAGAACCGCAATGATGTGTTTCATGAATTCACTCCTCTACGCAGGCTTCGTGCGGCGCCGGTAAGCGCCGCCTGGCTGCTGCGAGATTGATGATGGAACGATGTGCAGCGCCGCCGCACATCAGTGGAATGGGTGCTTGCCGCAAGCTCTGCAGACGACCGCGTCCGGTGAGGCGCGGCGGCTGCAAAGCCGACGGGTTTGCACGGTTCAAAAGGTCAGAGATCCTCCGACCCAAGCAGCATGTCGGTAATGCCACGTCCCGACTGAATCATCGGCCAGACGTTCTCGGTCGGGTCCACCGAGATGTCGAGAAACACCGTGCGATCTTTCATCGCAAACGCTTTTTCCATGGCCGGGCGCAAGTCTTCGAGCCGATCCACCTTGATCCCCACATGGCCGTAGGCTTCCGCGAGCTTGACGAAGTCGGGCAAGGAATCCATATAGGAATGCGAGTAACGGCCTTCATACTCAATCTCCTGCCACTGCCGCACCATGCCAAGATAACGGTTGTTGAGCAAGATGATCTTCACCGCCGTGCCGTACTGCAGGCAGGTGGCGAGTTCCTGGATATTCATTTGGATGGACCCGTCGCCCGTGACGCACACGGCCTCGGCCTCTGGCTTGGCCAGCTTGATGCCCATGGCGTAAGGCAGTCCCACGCCCATGGTGCCCAGACCGCCGGAGTTGATCCAGCGGCGCGGTTCGGGGAATTTGTAGAGCTGCGCCGCCCACATCTGGTGTTGCCCCACGTCGGAGCAGATATAGGTTTCGCGGTCTTTGGTCAGCGCATACAGCGTGTCAATCACCGCCTGCGGTTTGATGACCTCGGTCGAATGCTCATAAGCCAGGCAATCGCGCTTGCGCCACTCTTCGATCTGCGCCCACCAAGCCGCCAGCGCACCCCCATCGTTCTTGTTGCCCGCCTTGAACGCCAGCTCGAGCTGATCAATCAGCTCCTGCAGCACTTCGCCCACGTCCCCAACAATGGGCACGTCCACCTTCACCCGTTTGGAGATGGAGGACGGGTCGATGTCGATGTGCACAATTTTGCGCTGCACCTGCGCGAAGTGGCCCGGATTGCCAATCACGCGATCATCGAAGCGCACCCCCACTGCGAGCAGCACGTCGCAGTGCTGCATCGCCATATTGGCTTCGTAGGTGCCATGCATGCCCGGCATGCCGAGAAATTTGGGGTCTTCTCCTGGAATCGCACCCAAACCCATCAGCGTGTTGGTGCAGGGATATTTGAGCAAATCGGCCAATTTGCGCAACTCGGGCGACGCATTGGCCAGCACCACCCCACCGCCGGTGTAGATGTAGGGGCGCTTGGCCGACAGCAATAGCTGCACCGCCTTGCGAATTTGTCCGCCGTGGCCCTTGCGCACCGGGTTGTAGGAGCGCATTTCCACCGACTTGGGGTAATCGAACTGCGTGGTGTGGCGCGACACGTCCTTGGGCACATCCACCACCACCGGGCCGGGACGGCCAGAGCGGGCAATGTGAAAGGCTTTTTTCATCACCGTTGCCAGGTCGCGCACATCCTTCACCAGGAAGTTGTGTTTGACCACTGGACGGGTGATGCCCACCGTATCGCATTCCTGAAAGGCATCGAGGCCGATGGCCGTGGTCGGCACCTGCCCGGTGATGATGACCATCGGAATCGAATCCATATAGGCCGTCGCAATGCCGGTAATGGCATTGGTTGCCCCAGGACCGGAGGTCACCAGAGCGACACCCACATGGCCCGTCGCACGCGCATAGGCATCTGCGGCATGCACGGCTGCGGCTTCCTGCCGCACCAGCACATGCTGAATGGTCGTTTGCTTGTACAGCTCGTCGTAGATGTAGAGCACTGCCCCGCCGGGGTAGCCCCACATGAATTCAACGCCTTCTTCCTGAAGGCAGCGCACCAGGATTTCGGCCCCGGTGAGTTCCTGCGCGGCAGGCGCGTTGGATTTGGATGCGGCCGTTGCGGCCGACTTGTGTTCTGCGCGATTCATTTCCATGAGTACACCTTGTGAATTTCTCTGACGAAAGACTTCAGGTCTCCCTCCGTACCCGCTTGTGGCTGGCCTTCGAGATCCACGTGCGATCTGGAACGTTGTGGGTGCTGCAGGCGGCGCGAAGCGCGTCTTGCCTTGTTGCTGCACGAGGTTCAGACCGAACGGAGCTGAGCAGTGTAGTGCAGTGCAACACGCCCCACAATGCAGCGTGGCTTTTCGCCGCGTTTGCCACAGGAGTCCGTGGGCGCAGGCCAGACGCGATGCCCCGATTGACACCTCGGTGCTTTGTTTGGGTGCGCCATGCACCACGGCATAATGATCAGTTGTTTCTCATCCACACGGACCGTCGCGCGTCCGACTCGATGGCCACCGAACAAGAACTCAACGACTTCCTCGCCAGCATCGACAAACGTGCCTTTTTGCGCGCGGCGTTTTCGACGCGCGACGACGATGCCGCCATGGATCTGGTGCAGGAAGCGATGATCAGTCTGGCGACCAAATACGCCGACAAACCGCGTCACGAATTGCCTCTGCTGTTCCAGCGTATTCTCACCAATGCCATTCTCGACTGGCACCGCAAACGCAAGGTCCGCAACGCGCTGTTCAGCAATCTGTCGGATTTCGAGACCCAGGATGGTGACGGAGAATTCGACTTGCTGGAGACTCTGGAACTCGAACAGGTCAGCGCGCATCTCGAAGGGGCGGACACCCAGTTGCAGCGAATGCAAATTCTCAAACATCTGGAAACAGAAATCTCTCGTTTGCCCGCACGTCAACGGGAAGCCTTTTTGTTACGTTATTGGGAGGAACTCGACGTTGCCGAAACCGCCCAAGCCATGGGCTGCTCGGAAGGCAGCGTCAAAACGCATTGCTCGCGCGCCATTCACTCCCTGGCACGCGTCTTGAAAGCACAAGGTTACGCATGAAAACCGACGCCCCCGATACGCTGCGCCCGCTGGTGGAAGCCCGTCTTTCACAGCAGCTTGCTGCGCGCCTGCATCTGGCCGAGCAGGAGATCACGCCTGAACAGTCCGAGCGCCTCAAAGCTCTGCGCTTGATGGCTGTTGCACAAGCGCGCACCACTGTGGCGCAGACGGCTGTGCAGCAGGGCCACGCACTTGCGTTGGCTGGCCCAATCCATTGGAAATCCTGGCTGTTCCGTGCCAGCGCCGTATTGCCCTTGCTCGTTCTGGTGGCGGGTCTGCTGGTGCTGCAGGATTATCAGCAGGAAAAATTTATTCGCGTCACGGCCGATATCGATACGGCCCTGCTGCTGGGTGATCTTCCGCCCGCGGCCTATGCCGACCCCGGATTTGCCCGCTTTCTCAAGTTGGAACACTGATGACGCCCCCCTCCTGCTCTGCGCAGGCCGGGCGAATGCGCCTGTCGTTTTCGCGCCTGCTGGCGCTCTTCGGCCTGCTTGCTGCTCTGCTGGTTTGCAGCCACACAGCGCATGCCACCGAGGCCGCCCCAACCTGGAAGCATCTCAGCCCGGCGCAGCAGCACATTCTGTCGCCCTTGTACGCCGACTGGCACGAGTTTGACCATGATCGCAAAAGAAAGTGGCTGGACATCGCAGCGCGCTATCCCGCGATGAGTCCGGAACAGCAGCAAATCCTGCAGCGCCGCATGAATGAATGGGCCCATCTCAGCCCTGAAAAGCGGCGTCTGGCACGGGAAACGTTTCTATCGACCGGCAAAGCGCCTTTGCAGAGTCGCCGCGAGGCGTGGGAGGCGTACAAAAAATTGCCTGAGTCCGAGCGCAACAAACTCAAGGAAGAGGCGCGTCATCCCAAGCCCCACCCTGGCCAGGTCGGCAAATATTTGCAGGAAAAGCAAAAACACGACAACAGCCTCCCCCCAGTTCCGGTCAAGGCTCCCGCGCCGACGCAAGCGCCCGCTCGGCCACTCGTCCCCTCCACTGCGGCGACGGTCGCCCCGCCTGTCAAGCCGACCTCTGCCCCCTTGCAAGCCGCCTCCCGCGCTGTGCCCTGCGCAGATGTGCTGCGCTGCCCGGCGCGCTGACTTGCGTCGGCAACACAGCGTCCCATGCTGAACGCTCCGCCGCTGCGCAGGCGTCTGGCCTGCCTGGTCTATGAAGGCTTGATCCTGCTTGGCGTTGCGCTGTTCACGGCGGCGATGGTCGTTTTGATCGGGCAGTTGATTGGCATTGAACGCAACCCGCATCTGCTTCGCCTAGTCATGCAGGGCGCTGAATTCGCCGTGCTCACCGCTTATGGAACCTGGTTCTGGAGCGCCGGTCGCCAGACGCTTCCTATGAAAACCTGGCACATCCGTGTTGTCACCACCGCCGGTGCTCCGCTCAATACGCGGCGTGCACTGTGGCGGGCGGTACTGTCCTGGCTGTGGCTCTTGCCCGCCTTGGCGCTGTCCGCTGCGTTCCACCTCAACCCGCAGGACACGGGCCTGTTGCTGTGCGGTGGCCTGTTGCTCTGGGCCTTCGCCAGCCTGTTGCGCGCAGACCGCCAGTATCTGCACGACGCACTCGCAGGAACTCGGCTGGTTTCTGTCTGAGCCGTGCCGCACTGCGCTGGCCCCATCACCGCATCTCCAACACACCATGAGCGAAACCGGCCTGCACGTCCACCCTCCGCACGAAGAACAGCCTGAAGATGCCGCGCGCCACGAGGGGCATGGACTGAGCCAGTGGGTCGCAATTTTCACGGCCTTGCTGGCCGCGTTGGGCGCTATCGTCAGTTATCAGGGCAGTCATTTGATGAACGAAGTCGTGCTCTACAAAAACGAAGCCGTGCTCAAAAAGGCGCAGGCCACTGATCTCTGGAACGAGTACCAGTCCGCCAGCACCAAGCAGCACCTGACAGAACTGGCTGTGGCGCTCACGCCGCCGGAAAAACACGCGGCCTTCAATCAGTCCATCGCCAAGTACACGGCACAGAAAATTCTGCTTCGGCACGAGGCGCTGGCGCTGGAAGCGCAATCAGCCAAGGCGGATGCAGCGTCGGCCCACATGAACCGGCCGCATACTGATATGGCCCGCGCGCTGATCTTTTTGCAGATCGCCATCTCACTGGCATCGATCACCGCACTCACCCGCCGCAAATGGCTGTTCGCCCTGGCTGGCCTGAGTGCAGCAGCCGGGACGGGTCTGTGGCTGTTTGCAATGGGGCTCGCATGATGCTCAGCCCGCAATCAACCTGGTACGCCTGGGACGGCTGGAACGCCCGCCTGTTTCTCGCCATCAACCACGCGGGGGACAACGCTGTGTGGAACAACGCCGCACGTCTGGGCACGGCGCTGGGTGATCATCACCTCCTACCTGTCTATCTTGGCCTGGCGTTGACCATTTCCATGCGCTGGTCGCGCGTGCTGCCGGTGCGCAGCGTGCTGGTTTATGCCTGGGCCAATTTGCTGCTGTTTCTGGCGATTTACGGCGTGCTCAAACCCTGGGCCAACTTTCCACGCCCGCTCTCCGTTTTCGGTCCACAGGCTGTCCATGTGCTGGGAGAACCCAAGTTCGTGCATAGCTTTCCGTCCGGGCATGCTGCATTCGCCGCAGTGCTTGCGGCGAGTTTCGCCTTCTCGCTGCCGCGCCCCTGGAGCGCGCTGCTGTGGGCTTTCGCGCTTTGGGTCTGGTGGTCGCGCATTGCGGTTGGCGCGCACTTTCCGGCCGACGTGATCGGCGGCGCGCTGATCGGCATGCTGTGCGCACTGGCAGCACATGGACTGGCAACGCTCTGGGTGCGCGGCGCAAAGTCAGCGTAACGGCGTTACGCGGTGGCGGGTTTGGGTGTGCGCGTGGCGTACCACGCGGCCAGCACCATCACAGCGCCGCCCGCCCAGCTCAGTCGCGTCATCTGCTCTCCCAGCCAGAGCACGGCGAACAAGGCGCCGAACACCGGCTCGCTGCCCATCAATAAGGACACCCGGCTCGGACTGGTACGCGCTGCCGCGTAGTTCTGTGCGAAAAAAGCAAACACCGTGCAGAGCAAGACCAGAAACGCCATGCCGCCCCAAAAGCTCATCTGCGTGGGAAGCACGGGCCAGTGCGGGCCACGCAGCACCAAGGTGAGCGCCAACAGCCCAAGTGTCACCACTGCGGACTGCAGCGCGGTGAGTGTCAGCGCGGGTAATGTGTGGCGCGTCGCGAGTCGTCGGGTTTGCGTCACCAGGATGGCGCGGAGCAAGGCCGCAAGCAGGATGAGCGCGTCGCCCAGCCCCGGCCGCCCAAATGCAGAGGTCGCCGACAGCAAGCCGGCGCCGAGAATGGACAGCGCCACCGCCCGCCATAGCCGCGCAGAAGGCGCATGCCCCAGTAGCCACCATTCGACAAGCGGCGTCAGCGCCACACACAGACTGATCAGCAAGGCGGCGTTCGCCGCGCTCGTGAGGGTGATACCGTAGGTTTCGCAGAGAAAGATGGCCAGCAGGTTGGCACCGAGAATCGCGCCCACCCGCAGCCCGCCGCGCCATGCGGCGGTGAACAAGGGCCGCAGAGCGGGGAGCAAAACGAGAAAGGTCAGGCCGAAACGCAGGGTCAGGAAGTCGAGCACGGGCCACTGCAGCGTCACCTGTTTGGTCACGGCGTAGCTGCCGCCCCAGACCGCGGCAACCAACAGGAGCAGAACCTCCGGTGCGCCGAAATGGGTGCCTGGCAAGCGCGCCGTACCGTGGGGCGCGGTGGCAGGTGCGGAGTGGTCGTCGATGGGGTTTGTCATGTAAGCGTCTGCGTAAGATGGGGCAGTCGCGCATTGTTGGGCGAACATGGCGGGCAAACTAGACCAACAACCGGAACAGGATCATTGCGTGGTGGGAACAAATGCATTTTTGACCGTCTTGCCGGAAATGGTGGCGTTTTTGCGTGTCGCCGAACTGGGGAGTTTTTCAGCCGCTGCACGACAGTTCGGCACGACGCCCTCTGCCGTGAGTCGTCAGGTTTCTCGCCTGGAAAAGCACCTTGGCGTCCAGTTGATCCAGCGAACGACGCGACAACTCCGATTGACTGAGGCTGGAGACGCGGCGTTCGTCCGGTGCTGCGCGTTGGCTGCCGCGGCACAAGAGGTCATGCAAGTGGCGCAGCAACTGTCTGGCACCCCGAAGGGATTGCTCTGCGTCAGCGCCCCCAAGGCATTTGCCCGTCATGTGCTGCACCCGCTGCTCTTGCGGTTTTTGGTGCAATGGCCGCAAGTGCAGTTGCACCTGATCGCATCCGACCATGACATGGACCCCATACGCGAAGGCGTCGATCTGATGATCCGCATCACGCGTCACCCGCCCGAAGGGTTTGTCGCACGCGAGCTGATGTCCATCAAGCAGGTGCTGTGCGCATCCCCGGCCTACCTTGCCGAGCATCCAGCCATTGCGCATCCCGCTGATCTATCGGCGCACAGCTGCCTGTCCTTGGGGGAAGATGCGCACGATAGGCGGTGGCGTTTCCGACAGGGCGACATCGAAACCGAAGTCGTGGTGCAGGGTCGCTACACCGTGAATCACAGCGCGCTGCGGTTGGATGCCATAGTGGCCGGTCTGGGACTGTGTACCTTGCCAGACTATGTGGCGCGCGCCGCGCTGGAGCAGGGTACCGCGGTGCAGGTCTTGCCGAATTGGGACTTCATGGGCCACTATGGCGGCAGTGCCTACGCCCTTTATCCGCCGACCCGCTTTGTCTCGCCGTCCTTGCGCGCGCTGATCGACCATCTCGTTGCCGCGTTGGCGAGGCCATGAAAAACGCCCCGGGAACGGGGCGTTTTTCATGGCGGAGAAGCAGCACGCATCAGGTGAATTTGCGTGTGGCCATGAATCGGTCGAACTCGTTGTCCGCAAAGCGGAACCACAGAATGTCGTCGTTGCGGAACTTGTACCAGTCGGTATAGACCTTCTTCCAGTGCGGATTGCTGGCGGACAGCTCGCCGTAGAGGTCGTTGGACGCCTTGAACGCGGCTTCCATCACGTCCTTCGGAAAGCCCTGCAGCTTGGCGCCCTTACCCACCAGCTCCTTGAGCGCGGGCGGGTTCTTGGCGTCGTACATGGCCTGCATATTGATGTGCGCGTGCGACGCGGCAAGCTCGACGATCGTTTTGTATTCGGGCGACAGCGCGTTGTAGGCCTTGTTGTTGACGTACAGATCAAGCTGGGGGCCGCCTTCCCACCAGCCGGGGTAAAGGTAGTTCTTCGCCACTTTGTAGAAACCCAGCTTCAGATCGTCATACGGGCCGATCCACTCCGCGGCGTCGATGGTGCCTTTTTCCAGCGAGGGGTAAATGTCTCCGCCGGGA
>JAFGXB010000233.1 GCA_016936875.1 Burkholderiaceae bacterium
CGGCCATACAGCGGGGTTTGGTGTTTGGCCTGGTATTGCTGCAGGGCGTGGAACAGATAGCTCTGGTACTGGCCCGCGAGCTTGGGATAGTTGGGCGCGATGGGCTTGTCCAGACCGGCACCGTGGCAGGCAATGCAGCCGCCCTTGTTCACCAGGTCTTCTCCCTTTTTGATGTCTGCTGCGTGGGCCACGGAGGCCATGGCGAGCAGTGCGGCGGCACCAAACCCTGCGATCAGTCGTTTCATCAAGACGCTCCTCATTTGACGTTCTGGTTTTTCTCAACGGCGTAATACGCCGACAGATCGGCGATTTGCCGCGGGGTGAGGATGTCGGCCACTGCCTTCATCGTCGGATTGCGGCGTGCGCCGCTGCGGTAATCCTGCAGGCACTGGGCGATATACGCCGCGCTTTGGCCGTTGAGCTTGGGGGCGCGGTACACCGCTGGAAAATCGGTCTTGAAGCCGCCATGCGCGTTATGGCAGCCTTCGCACATCGCGCTGTCGTACTGGCCCGCGGCGGCATTGCCTGTCGCGGTTTGCGCCTGCGCCGTGGCGCAGAACAGGAGTGAAATGGCGATCATGCTGATGGATCGATGGTTCATGAGTCATCCTAGGGAGTGGGATCGAAGAGTGAAAACGGCGCAGGAACGGCAAGCGCATGGGCTGCAAGCCCGGCCCTGCGAAGACAAACAGCTTGAAAACGGCCCCGTCCTCGGGGCGCAGGGTTGCGTGCAGAACGGTGCACTCATGGCGCGGGCATTGCAGTAGCGTCTTCGGCGGGCATGATCAGCAACCAGGCCGCGCGTAGTTGCAGTGGCAAGCCCGCGGCGAACATCACCAGACCGGCATAGTGCTGATCGTCCAGCGGGCTCAGATTCCACAGGCACAGCACGTCCAGATACGGGGTGTAGAGCACTTGCGCGCTCCACACCCAGACCGCGGCGATGATCATCATGGGCAGACTGCCCAGCCAGCCATAGAGACCGGCGATCCACCGCTGCGACAGGCTGGTGCTGCCTGCCAGCATCTGCGCCCAGAACATCAGACCGGAGATCAGCAGCAGCAAGCCGATGGGCCCGGAAAACAGGGAATTGGCCAGCGCGGTGTTGAACACTCCGGGCAGATTGACCCCCAGCGTCAGGATGACGAACACAGCGCAGGCAACCCAGGCATCGAGCAGCCAGAGACTCCACGCCGTGTGCGGCGGCGCGTGCCAGCGCGCGCGCGCCGTTGGCGGAATGCCCACCAGCAGCAGCGGCGAGACGATCTGCCCCATGCTCATCAGCGCGATGGTGTAGCTGGTCATCGACGCCAGCGGGTTGTGCAGACCCCAGGCCGAAGCCAGGGTGAGCAGGCAGCCGACGACGAAGACGGTCACGCGCCACCCGGCCCAGCGCCCGCGCCATGCGGCCACGCCGTAAAGCAGCAGCATCACCGCGACCAGCGCGAACCACCCGCCCCAGATCGCCAGCGGCCAGCCGTTGTGCGTCATCATGGTTGCAGAATGTGGCGCAGATCGCTGGCCAGCCAGGCGGGATTGGTGAGCTGACCGTAGCCATAGCGCGCAAGCAGCCGCCCGTCGGGGCTGACCAGCGTGACCGCCGCGGTATGGTCGATCCAGTACTGACCCGCGCCGGTGTCAACCCGCCGCCAGGTGACGCCCCACTGCTGTGACGCGGCGGTGACTGCGGCGAGCGTGCCGCGCAGGCCGATGGCGTCCGGCAGGAAACCGTTGAGATAGGCGCGCAGCACCGGCGCGGTGTCGCGCGCCGGATCGAGAGTGACGAACACCACGCGCACCCGCTGCCGCAGCGCACCGAGGCGTTGCAGACTTTGCGCCAATGCCGCCAGGGTGAGTGGGCAGACATCCGGGCAGTGGGTGTAACCGAAGAACACCAGCACGACACGACCCCGCTGCTGTCGCCAGCCGAACGCTCTGCCCTGTGTGTCGGTAAATCCGTTGAAGGCAGGCGCTCGCTCGGGCTGGAGCGGAAAACCGTGCAGCGCCGCACCATGCGGCTGCAGGCGCGACCAGCCCAGCAGCGCCCCCAGCAGCACAAGGGAGACGAGGGCCGCGCGCAGCGCAGAGGCCTTCCAGCCGCCGCGCCTTGTGTGCGGGCCGATCTCTGCAAAGCCGGAGTGCGCTGCATCGCTCATCCCATCACCAGAGCACAAAGCCCGGGGCGTGGATCGGATGAGTGAGCATGGGCCAGAACACCGGAATGTAGACCGCCAGGGTGATGACAAAGGTGATCAGCGTCCACAGTCCGAGCGGTTCGGCAACGCGCGCCAGCACGGAACCCTCGGAGCTGGTGATGTAGTCCGTAAACGGAATCTCCACCATCGCCTTGGCGTCCTTCTGTCCAAACAGGGTGCCGAAAAACACGATGTAGTAGAGGATGGCGCCGACCGCCGCAATTGCACCGCCGATTCCCACGATGATCAGCGCCGGATGCACCGCCCCGTAGAGCTGCATGTACTGATCGTGCGGCAAGCCTGATACCCAGGCGCGTCGTGGCACGCCGTCCATGCCGGCCCAGTGCCCGGCGAAGCCCCAGGTCATGAGGCCGAGGAACCACAGCCAGACGCTCCACAGCGCTAGCTTCTGGCTATACAGTCTGCGCCCGGTGAGGTGCGGCAGCAGCCAGAAGCTCACGCCCATGAAGACCAGCGTGGTCATGGTGCCGACGGTGAGGTGAAAGTGCGCCGGAATCCACAGGGTGTTGTGCACCACGTTGTCGAGCTGCCAACTGGCGTTGACGATGCCGCCGGCGCCGCCAAAGATGAAGCTCACCAGCGCCAGCACCTGCGCCGCAACCGAGGCATCCTTCCAAGGCAAGGCCGTCCACCAGCCCATCAGCCCCTTGCCACCGCGGCGGCGACCGCCGTACTCCAGGCTCAAGGCGATGGTGAATGCGGTGATCAGGCTCGGCACCGCGACCGACAGGGTCAGCGCCGTCACAATGCCTTTCATCACCGGAGAGATGCCCGGATCGGTGTACTGATGGTGGGTTCCCACCGGCAAGGAAAACACAAACAGCAGCAAAAAGGCGAGACGTGCCAGCGGGTCTGAAATCAGTTTGCCCCCGGCTTGGCGCGGCAGCAGGGCATAGATCGAGATGTAGCCGGGCATCAGCCAGAAATACACGATGGGGTGCCCGGTCCACCAGAACAGGGTGCGCGCGAGCAGCGGGTCGATGGTGTGCGTCAGTCCGAGCGCCCAGGGGTCGAGCAGAAACACGGCCTCGGTGCCTGCGCCAAGCGCTGCGAGCAGCCACATCAACAGCGTTGTGGCGCTCATATAAGTCACCAGCGGAGTGAGCTGCCCCGGGTTGGCCCGTTTCCAGCGGGCGCGCAGGTCCATCACCACGAACAGGGGCAGAATGCTCGCCACCACAACCAGGGTGATGCCGAGGTAAAACCAGGCGCTTCCCTTGAGCGGGGCGTACATGGTGTAGAGCACGCTCGATGAGTTGTCGAACATGCCGTAAGCCGCCATCAAGGTGCCCAGCAGCATCAGCGCGTAGGTGAACCAGGCCAGGCCCATATTGGGTTTGAGCTTGAGTTCACGCGCGGGCAGATACATCAGCCAGCCGGAAATGGTGAAAAACGTGAACACGTAGGCGTTGAGCACGCCATGCATGGTCAGCCCCTGGTAATACGTCTTGATGAATGGATACAGATAGGGATAGAGATCGATCCCGGCGTAGTTGGTGCTTTGGAGCACGCCAATGGCGATTCCCACCGCCAGCGCCAGGAAGCCCGTCACCCAGAAGGCCAGGAGCATTTTTTTCTCACCGGCAATCTCACCGGCAGTGGGCACCGCGAAAGTGCGCGGCGCGGTGTTGCTGAGGGTTGCACTCATGATTGTTTCGCTCCGGTGATGACAATCTTGCCAATCATGGCCTGATGGCCAGCGCCGCAATACTCATTGCAGATGATGTAGAACGTGCCGGGCTTGTCGAAGGTGTAGCTGACATGCCCGACCACGCCGGGGATGGCCGTGAGGTTGATGCTGGTGCCCTGCACCTCGAAGCCATGAATCACGTCACCGCTGGTCACATAGAACGTGACATGCGCGCCAGCGGGAAGAGTCAGTGGAGTGGCGGTGCCTGGCGTCCAGCTCCAGGCGCGGCCGATTTCATACACGGCGTAGCTGTTCGGGCCGGTCTGCTTCACGCCCGACCCCTGGAACTCGGCCATTTCCGCCGGACTGTTGGGGTTGGAATAGAACTCCGTGGTCTTGGCAACCAGGCCGTAGTCGTGCACCACGAACCACACCGCGACGAGGAACAGCACAGCGATCAGGGTCATGGCGATAAAGATCCAGATGCGTTCATGCCGCAGCGCGACATGATGAAACTGGTTTTCAAAAGCGTCAGGTGTTGAAGGAGACATGGCGGCTCTCAAGCGTGAAGGGAGAAGTAGGTTGCAACCATCGCCCACAGGCCGACAACCACGATGAACAGTGCGGCCACAATCACCCACGCGCCCATCGGCCGGGCGTATTTCATCTCGGGCAAGGGCATGTCCGCATGCGGCACGGAATGACCGTCCGCATGGATGACAGGCAGGGGTGCGTAAGGCATCTCGTCAGGCATTTTTTCTCCTCGGGGGTGTTGCGACAAAATGCCGCATCGTGTGATGTATGCAAGATAAGTAACCGCTGATATGCCCGCTTGTGCAGGATCAAACACGGCGGACAGCGCATGTATCGTTTGTGATCGGATGTAAAAAGATGGGCGGGAAAACCCTTGGGCTGCGTTGGGACTGCCTTACGCAGGGCAGAGGCGGCTGCGCAAAGTTGCGGCAATGCGTTGCGCAATCGTCATTAGGTGTTGGCGCGCCTGAGGGGAGACCTCCTCTTGCAGCGTCTGGTCAAACAGTTCCAGCCAGCGCGCGAAGTGCGCGGGTTGCAGCGCCAAAGGCCGATGGGCTTGCAGCGCGTTGCGGTGGTAGCGCCCCGCGAGCAAGCCAACCGAGGCCCAGAAATCGGTCATCCGCGCGTAATGCAAGTCCCAGTCGGTGACATGCGCCCGGAAAATTGGGCCCAGATCAGGATCAAGCTGGGCCCGCGCGTAAAAGCGCCGCACCAGGTGCTCCAGAGCGGCTTCATCAAGGCCCGTCTGCTCGCGCAGTTGCCTGGCCAGTTCGCTGCGCCGGTCGGCAGGTTCTATCGATCCAGGTGCCGTATCGAGCAAGTGCCGAAACAGACTTTGCTCGCCCTCTGGCCCCGTGTCTTGAATCGCAGTAGGATGCGTCATATCGATCTCATAAGTGGATAATTAAATTCCACTATAGATTTTCACATCAACGCAGGCAAGTAACTAATTGAAACTCACCCAATTCACCGACTATGGCTTGCGCGCCTTGATGGTGCTGGCATCGGAGCCAGATCGTTCGTTTAATAGCAAGGAGATCGCTTCGATTCTTGATGTATCACGCGAACATCTGATCAAGATTCTCCAGCGCCTGGCACTGGGCGGCTACGTGCGCAATCTGCGTGGCTCGGGCGGCGGTGTTCGCCTGGAAAAACAGGCACAGGAAATACTTCTCGGGAATGTGGTGCGCTGGCTGGAAGACGCGCAGGGCCTGGTGGAATGCATGCGCCCAGACGGCGGGCATTGCAATCTGACCCCGCTATGCCTGCTGCGCCCTTTGCTCAGCGATGCTGCGGAGGCGTTTTACGCCCGGCTCAACACCGCGACCCTGGCGGACTGCCTGCACCCTCCCCTGCAGCACTTCATCACCCTGCAGACCAGAAATGCCGCGTTGATCCCCATCAAAACCGACTGACCCCATCATGCTGACCGATGCACTGCTGCTTTATCTCCACCTGTCCGCCATGCTCGGGCTGGCCGTTTTTCTCACCGCCAAAACCAGTCTGACGCGGGTGGGCGCCGTTGACGCAGCGCTACTGGCGCGCCTGCGACGGCTGGACGTTTGGGTGTGGGGCAGTTTTGCCGCTGTGCTGGCCAGCGGCCTGGCGCTGGTGTTCTGGGGCGTCAAGGGCCCGCAGTGGCTTTTGCACAACCCGCTGCTGTGGGCCAAAGTGGTGTTGCTGGTGCTGATGACGGCCATGTCGTGGCCTTCCACCCGCAGGCTTGCGCGCTGGGAACTTCAGGGCAGAGATGCGGCGTTCCGTGCGCCGTCCTCGGCGGACATCAAACAGGAGCGCCGGTGGTTGATGGCGCAGTCGCATGTGATGGTGATCATCCCCTTGCTCGCCACATTGATGAGCCACGGCTTTGGCTGAAGCGCATTGACGCACTGCGCCAAAGCGAAATCACGCCTCCAGCCCGTCTTCGGCGTCCTGCTGCACGCGGATCTCCCGGCGCATGCGTTCGACCTCGCGCTCATAGGGATCGCGGTCGCGCAGGTAGTCTTGCAGCGGCACGATCAGACACAGCTCCGGGCGCAATGTGCCGAACAGGCGACTCTGACCATAGCCTTCCATGCAGAAAAAGTAGCGCATGGCATCGTCCGCGTCTTTGGCCTGCGGAATGAAAAACAGGTGATCGCTGTCGCCGTAATGCAGCAAAAAATCAATCGGCGCGTCCATCTTCAGCCGCCCCGCAGGTGTGCCGCCACCCACACCAGCCCGACGAAAATCGGCTGGTGCAGCAAATAAATGGTCAGCGGCCAGCGGCCAAGGAAAGACAGCGGGCGGATTTCCGGCAAATGCCGCAGGGGCCGGAAATTCACCCGCGCCAGCAACCACCCCAGCCCCGCGCCGATCCACAGCACCCCGATCCACGGCAGCAGCGGCGCATAGTCTTCGGTGATGGGTTTTTGCGTGATCAGCCCCGTCCAGTTCCACCAGGGTGGGTTGAAGAACGCGTGGCCCCACAGTTGCGGCGCGGCGATGGCGATGGGCGCAAGCAGCAGCACCCAGGCGCGGGCATGGCGGAACACCAGACGGTGCAGCAGGAGCATGGCGGCGATGCCCTGCAGGATGCCGAAGTAAATGAAGCTCTGCGGAAACGCCGCGTAGCTGCCGGCAGTGACCAGCAGCGAAGCGCCCACGATCTGCGCCCAGCGTGTCCAGAAATGCCGCGCCGGGCGACCGCTGACGTCGGTGAAGGTCTGGGTCAGCCCGACGGTGAAAACAAACAGACTGACGATGGCGATGCGCTGATCGAGCCACCAGGGGCTGGTGTAGAAGTCGGTGTGGATGAAGCCGAACCAGTTTAGGTCGAAACTGAAGTGAAACGACATCATCCACAGCACGGCCAAGCCGCGCAGCGTGTCGACACCGCCGTAGCGGTGGGGGGGGTGATTTGCCCCCACGGTCGGGCTGCGCCCTCCCTGCCCCCCGAGGGGGCGGCCGCCCCCTTGAGGCGGCTCTGCGGCGGTGGCTCTGCGGTTCACGGGGGTGGCCTTATGCACACCATGCCCGCGCGTTGCGGAACATGCGCATCCACGGGCTGTCTTCGCCCAGGCCCGGAGGGGTCCAGCTCAGTTGCGTGCTGCGGAATACGCGCTCGGGGTGCGGCATCAGGGCGGTAAAGCGGCCATCGGGCGTGGTGACGGCGGTGATGCCGTCCGGACTGCCATTGGGGTTGAAGGGGTAGCGTTCGGTTGGCTTGCCGTGATGATCGACAAAGCGCATGGCGACTTGCAGCAGCTTGGCATCGCCCTGCTGCGAAAAGTCGGCCCGGCCTTCGCCGTGCGACACGGCGATGGGCGCGCGGCTGCCGGCCATGCCTTGGAAGAACAAGGAGGGCGACTCGGCCACTTCCACCAGCGAGAGCCGCGCCTCGAATTGTTCGGAACGGTTGCGGGTGAAGCGCGGCCAGGCGCGCGCGCCGGGAATCATGGGGGCGAGCGCGGCCAGCATCTGGCAGCCATTGCAAACACCCAGGGCAAAGGTGTCGCTGCGGCCAAAGAAGCGTGCGAACTGATCGGCCAGCCCCGGGTTGAACAGGATGGAGCGTGCCCAGCCTTCTCCGGCTCCGAGCACGTCGCCGTAGCTGAAGCCGCCGCAGGCGACGAAGCCGCGGAAGTCGGCGAGATGCGCCCGGCCTGCCATGAGGTCGCTCATGTGCACGTCCACGGTGTCGAACCCTGAACGGTGCATGGCGTAGGCCATCTCGACCTGCGAGTTGACGCCTTGCTCGCGCAGGATGGCGACTTGCGGACGCGCGCCGCGGCTCACGAAGGGAGCGGCCACATCGTGCTGGGCGTCGAAGCTGAGGTGTGCGTGCAGGCCCGGATCGGCGGCGTCGGCCAGTGTGTCGTGCTCGGCCTGCGCGCATTCGGGGTTGTCGCGCAGCAGGGTGATGCGCCATGAGACGTTGTCCCACACCTGCTGGAGCTTGGCGCGCGGTGCGCTGTAGACGCACTGGGTGTCGCGCCAGAGCTCGATGATGTCGCGCTCATTGACCGTGCCAATGACGTGGCTGTGCGCAGACAGGCCATGCTGGCGCAAGGTCTGCAACACGGCGTCGCGCTGCGTGGCGTGCACTTGCAGCACCACGCCCGGCTCTTCGTTGAACAGGGCGCGCAGGGTTTGGGCGTTGCGGCGCGGGCCGACCTGCTTGGCCCAGTCTTTGGCGTCGCCCCAGTCGTCGGCTTCGCCGCCATCCATTGCGAGAATGTCGAGGTTCAAACTCACGCCGCAATGGCCGGCAAAGGCCATTTCGCAGACTGCGGCCCACAGCCCGCCATCGGAGCGGTCGTGATAGGCCCACACTAGCCCGGCCGCACGCAATGCGGCCAGCGCCGACGCGAAGGATTGCAGCAGTTGCGGGCTGTCGAGATCGGGCGTGATGTCGCCGAGGCTTCCCAGCGTCTGCGCCAGAATGC
>JAFGXB010000026.1 GCA_016936875.1 Burkholderiaceae bacterium
CAATATCGGCATCGGCGAGTGGAGTTTCGATGCCAACAATCTCATCACGCCCTCCATCGCCGCCATTCTGGCGCCCGGCCTCCACGAGGGCGCCTACATGCCCGAAATCGTGCGCGCCGGCATTCTGTCGGTGGACGAGGGGCAGAGCGAGGCGGGTGCCGCACTGGGCATGTCGCGGTTGAAGATCATGCTGCGCATCGTGCTGCCGCAGGCGATGCGGGTCATCGTGCCGCCCACGGGCAATGAGGCCATTTCAATGCTCAAGACCACGTCGCTGGTGAGTGTCATCGCCGTCAGCGACCTGCTGTATTCGGTACAACTGATCTACGCCGTGAACTACCGCACCATTCCCTTGTTGCTGGTGGCCAGCATCTGGTATTTGCTGGTGACCACGCTGCTGTCCATCGGCCAGTTTTATATCGAGCGACATTTCGGGCGCAGCGCCACGCGCAAGGCGTCGCAGACGCCCGTGCAGCGTCTGCGCGCACGGCTCGCCCGTGGGAGGGCCGCACAGTGAGCGACATCATGGTCAAGGCCGAGGGCGTGCACAAGCGCTTCGGCACCATCGAGGTGCTCAAGGGCATTTCGCTCGACGTGCGGCGCGGCCAAGTGGTCTGCCTGCTGGGCGCCTCCGGTTCCGGCAAGTCCACCTTTCTGCGCTGCATCAACCACCTGGAGAAAATCGACTCCGGCCGCCTGACGGTGGATGGCCAGCTGGTCGGCTATCGCCAGGTTGGCGACCGCCTGCACGAACTGCACGACCGCGACATCTGCCGTCACCGCGCCGAAGTCGGCATGGTGTTCCAGCGCTTCAACCTGTTCGGCCATATGACCGCCTTGCAGAACATCATCGAAGCGCCCGTTCATGTGCTCAGGCAGCCCAGAGCGCAGGCGGTGGAGCGCGCCATGCAACTGCTCGCCCGCGTTGGTCTGGCCGATCGCGGCGACGCCTATCCCAACCAGCTCTCCGGCGGCCAGCAGCAGCGCGTCGCCATCGCCCGCGCGCTGGCCATGAGCCCCAAGCTGATGCTGTTCGACGAGCCGACCTCCGCGCTCGACCCCGAACTGGTGGGCGAGGTGCTCGACGTGATGAAATCGCTCGCCAGGGAGGGCATGACCATGGTGGTGGTCACGCACGAGATGGGTTTTGCCCGCGAGGTGGCCGACCGCGTGGTGATGATGGATCAGGGAAAAATCATCGAATCCGCCGCACCGGAACAGTTTTTCGGCGCGCCCAGCCACGAGCGTACCCGGCAGTTCCTGTCCAAGATTCTTTGAACTTGCGCACGCAGCTGGTGCGCCGCCGTGGCACACCACGCGCTGCGCATCCCGACTTGCCCTGTTGCATTCAGCGCCAGACAGGCTAGGATCGTTTCCATTTGTAACGGCACCCAGTGCCGCCCCCATACGGAGACCGTTCATGGCCAACAAACCTGCTTCCCCCGCGCGCCGCCGCGCGCTTGCACTGACTGGCGGCGCCGCGCTGCTCTACCCCTTTGCGCTGCGCAATGCCTTCGCTGCGGAGTACCTCACCATCGCCACCGGCGGCACCAGCGGGGTGTATTACCCGCTCGGGGTGGCCATCTCGCAGATCTACGCCAAGGCCATTCCAGCCGCCAAGAGTTCGGTGCAAGCCACCAAGGGCTCGGTGGAAAATCTCAATCTGCTCGAAGCAGGCCGCGCCGAACTCGGTTTCTCGCTCGGAGACGCGCTCTCGGACGCCTGGAAGGGCGAGGCCGACGCCGGATTCAAAGCCCCGCTGAAAAAACTGCGCACCATGGCGGCGATCTATTCCAACTATGTGCAGATCGTGGCTCGCGCCGATTCCGGCATCAAGACCCTGGCCGATCTCAAGGGCAAGAGCATTGCGGTGGGCGCGCCCAAGAGCGGCACCGAACTCAATGCCCGCGCCATCTTCAAGGCCGCCGGGCTGCGCTACAACGACTTCGCCAAGGTGGAATATCTGCCGTTCGGCGAATCGGTGGAGCTGATGAAAAACCGCCAGCTCGACGCCACTTTGCAGTCCGCCGGTCTGGGGGTCGCTTCGCTGCGCGATCTGGCCGCGTCGCAAAAAATCGTGGTCGTTCCAGTGCCTGCGGACATCATCGCCAAGGTGGGTGATGCGGCCTATCAGAGTGGCGTCATTCCCGCCAACACCTACGAAGGCCAGACCGTGGCCGTGCCCACCGCACGCATCCAGAACTTCCTCGTCACCCGCGAGGGGCTGAGCGACGATCTGGTCTATCAGATGACCAAGGCCATGTTCACCAACCTGCCCGAACTGGTCGCGGCGCACGCCGCGGCCAAAGGCATCAGCCTCAAGGATGCGCCGCTAAACCCGCCCGTGCCGCTGCACCCCGGCGCGGACAGGTATTACCGCGAGGCCGGTGTGCTGAAGTAAGTCGGCCGCGCAACATCCCGCCCGCCCCACCGGCCTTTGCGGGCTGTTTCGCGCCGCCCGCTTTGCACCGCCCGGGCGACTTCCTACCGTCCACGTCCCACCTTCCATCAGGCGGCAGCCCCCACGAAAAGGCCGCCGCCCGCATCGGACTCCCGCCATGCGCGCCGCCACCGACGACCTCATCCACACCTCCTCCGAACCCCACGCCGACAGTGGCCACCAGCGCAGCCTTGCCGGAACGGCACAGCGGGCGGTGATGGCCGGGGCGCTGGCGTTTTCCGCTTATCAACTGGTGGTGGCGGCCTTCCATCCCCTGTCCAGTCTGGTGATGCGCTCGCTGCATGTGGGTTTTCTGATGCTGCTGGTGTTCTGGGTGGTGCCTGCACTCAAGCGTCAAAGCTGGATGCACAGCATTCCCTGGTTTGACTGGCTGCTGGGTGCGGCGGCGTTTGCGCTCGGCCTGTATCACTGGGTGTTCGAGGCCGATCTGATTCAGCGCAGCGGCGATCCAAGCACGCCCGATCTGCTTGTCGGCGCAGCGGTCGTGGCGTTGCTGTTTGAAGCGGCGCGGCGCAGTCTGGGCCTGGCGCTGCCGCTGGTGTGCGCGGCCTTCCTGCTCTACGGCCTGTTCGGTCAGTACCTGCCGGATGCCATCAGCCACCGCGGCTACGGCCTCGACCAGATCATCAACCAGCTTTATCTCGGCACGGAAGGCATCTACGGCATTCCCACCCTGGTCTCGGCGACCTACATCTTTCTGTTCATTCTGTTTGGCGCGTTTCTGGAGCACGCCGGGATGATCCGCCTGTTCAACGCCCTGGCCCTCGGCCTCGTGGGCAAGGCGCGCGGCGGGCCGGCCAAGGTCGCGGTGATGTCTTCCGGTCTGATGGGCACCATCTCCGGCTCGGGTGTGGCCAATGTGCTCACCGTGGGGCAGTTCACCATTCCGCTGATGAAGCGTTTTGGCTACTCCCCGGTGTTCGCCGGGGCGGTGGAAGCCACGTCCAGCATGGGCGGGCAGATCATGCCGCCGGTCATGGGCGCGGTGGCCTTCATCATGGCCGAAACGCTCAACGTGCCGTATGCCGACATCGTGAAGGCAGCCATCATTCCTGCCGCGCTGTATTACCTCACCGCGTTCTGGATGGTGCATCTGGAGGCGGGACGCAAAAAGTTGCTCGGCCTGCCCGCCGACCAGATTCCCAGCGCGTGGAAAGCGCTAAAAGAGAACTGGCATCTCGCATTGCCTCTGGCCGCGCTGGTGTGGATGTTGTTCCACGGATTCACGCCCATGTTTGCCGGCATGATGGGGCTGTCGCTCACGGCCATTTTGCTGCTCGGCGCGGCGATTGCGGCGCGCATTTCGCACACGGCCTTCCGCATGGTGTTCTGGTTCGCCTGCGGCCTGGGCGCTGCAGCGTTTCTGCAGTTCGGCATTCTGCCGGTGCTGGCCGTCATTGCCGCGCTGGTCGCCGTCAATCTGGTGATTCAGGGCGGTCGGCAAACACTGCGCGTGCTGCGCGACAGCCTGATTGACGGC